>CALGNN010000047.1 GCA_937961455.1 uncultured Saprospiraceae bacterium | reverse complement strand
GAGGCGAACAGGATGCGCAATGGTCTTTAAGATATACGCGATCCTTTCGAGTTTTTCTGCCTCTTTTTTGTTATTGAGTAAAATTGTTTCTGACATATTATACAAACATATGAAAATATGTTCATATAACAGAATGTTTGTGTAAATCCTTGTGTTAGTGTTAAGAATTTAAATTTTTATTTCTTGAGAAATCTATAGCGACCGCCAAGACCAAAATTGTATAAGACCGCATCATTAATACCATCGTCAATATTTCTCACTTGGAAAAGGCCTCCACCAATACTGAGATCAAACCGATCTCCTAGAGGAAATTTTACGCCAAGGGTAGCACCGGGAAAATTGAATCTGTCTTGGTCCGTAAACTGAGATATTAATTTGGGCTCAAGGAAAATGGCAAGTTTCTTTGATGGGTGAACGGAAGCAATAAATCCTAATTGTGTCCTATAGATTAAATTTCCATCATCTGATCCAATTTGATATTCGAAACCCGGATTTAAGGATAGGGCGAATTTTGAGCTACGATCGCCGACTACTTGGACTTTAGGAGATAGTAAAATGTTACCACCACTTGAAAAAGATAATTGTAGATCAACTCTTTCTGCCAATCCATAGCTTCCTTGTACATATAAAAATGGCACAACAGCTGCTACATCACTTGCTTCAGTTGTTCCATATGCACTTAGCACAGCTGCCATGCTTCCATTCCCTTTACCTTCAGTCCTTGCATCTTGAAGTAAACTTGTTTGTGTGCAAGAATGAAGAATTAGACAAGCCACTGTTAAAATGAGTACTTTCAATTTCATGATTTATGCGTATTTAAGTTTTGCAAATTACATGTTTAAATATTCTTTCTGTTAGTTTTGTTTGGTTCAAATTTGTATTGAAGCTTTGAGATTATTCCTTGCGGTATTATATATTATCTTTCTTCACTTAGCTTGCGCTAATGTGGAAGACGAAAGGAGCGCATCCGGTAAAGTAGCTCCACCTGTAATGTGTTTTCAAAATGGGAAGGGTAGTAGTTATATAAACTTAGAATATTTAAACGAAGTTTCAAGGATGAAAGCCAATCCTCAAAAGTTGAATGATTTTTCTGGTATGGTTAAAGTTGAAGGCGGTTCATTTTCTTTCGGATCACAAAAAACTAATTACCCTGAAATTCAACAAGGTGGTCAACCAAAACCTGATGAATTTCCATTCAACCAAATGAATGTTTCAGGTTTTTGGATGGATGAAACGGAGGTTACCAATGCACAATTCAGAGAATTTGTCGAAGCTACTGGGTACATCACTACAGCAGAACGGCCGATTGCTTTGGCTGATATTATGGCTCAATTACCGGCTGGCTCACCGGAGCCTGATCCAGAAATGTTGGAAGCGGGTTCTATGGTATTTACTATACCTATTGCAGCAGGCTCCAATTCTTATTTTAATTGGTGGAAATTTGAAAAAGGTACTTCATGGAAACATCCAATGGGTAAAGCCTCAGATATTGCATCTATGGATGATTACCCCGTTACACAGGTGTCTTGGTATGATGCAATGGCCTATGCAAAATGGGCAGGTAAGAGATTACCCACTGAAGCAGAATGGGAGTATGCAGCTAAGGCAAGTGGAAATGAATTATATCCCTGGGGAGATTCCTTAATAATGGATGATCAAATACAGGCCAACTACTGGCAAGGAAGATTTCCTTATACAAACCTAGCTGAAGATGGATTCGAAAGAACGGCTCCAGTAAAATCCTTTCCTCCTAATAAACTTGGTTTATTCGATTTGGCTGGTAATGTTTGGGAATGGTGCAGTGATTGGTACCATTATGATTATTATCAATGTTTATCTGACAGAGGCATTGAAGAATTTCCTAATGGACCTGAACTCAGTTTTGATCCTCAACAACCGAGTCTTTCGCAAAAGGTCATGAGAGGAGGCTCTTTTTTATGCAATGAAAGTTATTGCGCAGGATACAGAATCTCTGCCAGAATGAAATCAAGTCCCGATTCAGGTTTGGAGCATACAGGCTTTAGATGTGTTCGTGATATCAACTAAATCAGACCCATGAAAGTTAAAATTAAATCCGTCCTTTTTGTCTTATTAGCTGCTCTTGCAGTTTTTGCACTTTGGGTATTTGAGCCCATAAGCATTAATCCATTTGCTGTTACGCCAAAAGTATTATCAAATAGTAAGAGTCAATTGACTTGTGGATCAAAACCATTAGGATTAAAAGCGGACAGCATTTTAAATAACGCCATGTTTTTGAATGATTTTGTTGGTGCATCGACTGCCATGTACTCAGCTGCTTGTGGAAGCTGGTGCGCTTCTGCCGGTTATGCTAGGAAAGGCAAACAAAAAGCTGCAGATACGGACACAAAATTTCGGATTGCTTCCATTAGTAAACCCATGACCGCAGTGGCAATTATGCAATTGTATGAACAAAATAAAATCTCTTTAGACGCACCCATCCAAGAATACTTGCCTTCTTACCCTGTGGATGAAAAAGGGCCATTTACCATTCGACAATTGTTGCAGCATAGATCAGGGGTGAGGCACTACAATTCAGATTTGGAACTTGTCAAATTCAAGCAATACGAAAATATGCTTCTGGCTTTGGATTACTTTAAAGATGATCCTTTAAAATATACACCTGGAACTGCTTATTTATATACAACATATGGCTATTCCATCTTAGGTGCTGTAATTGAAAAAGTAACAGGGCAATCCTTTCAAGCGTATATGCATGAAAATATATGGCAGCCTGCTGAGATGTATAACACTATGATCGAGGATGCTAATACGGATTATGACAATAAGGCAAATCTTTACATCAAATGGGGGCAACGATTTATTAAAAGTCCAAAAACAAATTTAAGTGTCAAGTATCCTGGAGGAGGCATTCAATCAACAGGAGAAGATTTGGTAAAATTTGGTAAAGCTATAATCAACCATACTTTAATTGATAGCACCAGTTTGGCTATGATGATTGAAATTAAAGATACTTTGAAGGAGGGGACACCCTATGGATTTGGTTGGGATGTTATTCAAAGTAAAAGTTTTGGAAGGATCATTCAACATGGCGGTTCGCAGTCAGGAGCAAGTAGTTTTTTAAAAATATATCTTGATGAAAAAGTATGCAGTGCTATAATTGCTAATAATTTTAATTCTAGCAATGAGGTATATTTCTTAGCGAGGGATTTAGGGTATTTATTAGTTGATTCTACAAAGATGGATAGAAGTGTTAATTATTTCATCCCACAAAAAGTGGAAATACTCGATCGATATGTTGGACAATATGAATTTGAAGATGAACAGCTTAACATTAGCAGAGAAGGAAATCAACTATTTGCGCAAACCAATCCCTATCCAAAAGTGCCCATTTTTCCCAATACAGAAAATGAATTTTTTTATAGAATTATGGATGCAAGATTGCAATTTGAATTAGATGAAAATAAAAAGAAGATTGCTACATTTAATAGATGGGATGAGCATAAGGTTTATCAGATCAAAGATTGATTAAGGAAGATAGATTATGGCAAAAGAAATATGGCGGCCCGATGAATTTTCAGCAGATCTCTGCAATATTGAAGATTATAAAAGATGGCTAGCTACCAATTGTAAGTTACATTTTTCCACGTATCAGGAGTTATGGGAATGGTCCGTAACTGAGACAAAAGATTTTTGGAAAAGCCTAGCAGATTATTTTGACATCATTTTTCATGATACCTATAGCGAGGTTCATGATGATGCTCCAATGCCTTTTACTAAATGGTTTGATGGAGCTACCCTTAATTACGCAGAGCATATATTTCGATCAAAAGATAAGGATCGGCCGGCCATCATTCATAGTTCAGAAAGAGAAGAAATCCATGGATTGTCATGGGATCTCTTGGAGCAACAAACTGCAGCTCTTGCCCATGGGATGAGAGCAATGGGCATTTCTAAGGGAGATCGAGTTGTTGCCTATTTGCCAAATATTCCTGAAGCTACTATTGCATTTTTGGCTACCTGTTCGATAGGAGCGATATGGTCTAGTAGTAGCCCAGATTTTGGAAGTGAGAGTGTTAAGGATCGATTTGCTCAAATAGAACCCAAGCTCTTATTCACCATTGATGGATATCAATATAATGGAAAAGCTTATGACAAATTAGCTACGGTCAAAGAAATTCAAGATAAGCTTCCAACATTAGCGCAAACTATTTTAATCCCTTATTTGGACGATGAATCTACTTTAGATCATTCAGTTACATGGATGGAGGCTACATCGACACCTGCCGAATTAACATTTGAGGCAGTGCCCTTTGACCATCCGCTTTGGGTTTTGTTTTCGAGTGGGACTACAGGTATTCCAAAAGCCATTACCCATTCGCATGGAGGGAATTTATTGGAGCATTATAAATACCTTTCTTTTCACAATGATGTTCAAGTTGGAGAGCGTTTCTTTTGGTACACGACCACAGGATGGATGATGTGGAATTATGTACACGCTGCTCTTTTGGTAGGAGGTACCATCGTATTATATGACGGTAGTCCTGCTTATCCGAATTTAGAGGTCATGTGGAGATTTGCAAAGCAGGCGGGTATTCATCATTTTGGAACAAGTGCCCCTTTCATTGTTGCCAATATGAAGCAAGGTATGAAGCCTAAGGATCATTACGATTTTCCATATTTGAGATCTATCAGTAGCACAGGCGCGCCCTTGCCACCAGATGGATTTGATTGGATTTATAAAAATATCAAGGAAGACCTTTGGTTGGTTTCTATGAGTGGAGGTACGGATGTATGCACTGCTTTTGTAGGAGGTGTGCCAACGGAGCCAGTTTATCAGGGTGAGATCCAGGCTAGAGCATTAGGAGTAAGTCTTTATGCATTTGATGAGGCAGGTAAAGCCTTAAATAATGAAGTTGGCGAAATGGTGATTACAAAACCGATGCCTTCAATGCCCATCTATTTTTGGAATGATCCTGAAAAGAAAAGATATCAATCAAGTTACTTCGACACCTATCCAAATATTTGGAGACATGGAGATTGGGTGAAAATAACAGATAGAAATTCATTGATCATTTTGGGAAGATCTGACGCGACATTGAATCGTGATGGAATCCGAATTGGTACTGCAGAAATCTATCGAAGCATGAATAAAATTGATGCTTTGAAAGACAGTCTCATTATAAATATTGAAAAATCAAATGGGACACATTATATGCCATTATTTGTACAATTAAATGAAGGCTTTGATTTAGATCCCACTTTAATTAAAGTTATTAAATCCGAATTGAGACAAAACTATTCACCAAGGCATGTTCCTGATGAAATAATTCAAGTCGAAGATATTCCTTATACCATAAGTGGAAAAAAATTAGAATCACCCATCAAAAAATTACTCATGGGAATGGATGCGACAAAAGTGATTAATCTAGGCGCGTTAAGAAATCCAGATTCTGTGAATTTCTTTATTGATTTTAAAGAGCGAATGGAAAAGGATTAACTAAAGTGCTATTTTTTCTTTTTGAGCCATTAGCTGTTTAGCAAAATTCTCAATTTTATTTTGAATATTTTCTGGAATGACTCCATCATTTACGCAACTTGTCATGTCACCTAAATATTCCATGCCTAGGTAATCAGCGGTTGCCTTGAAGGGCACAAAAAATCCGTCTATTTGCGTATCAGAAGAACTGCAGTTTAGTACAGCCATTTTCTTTCCACGAAGTTTTCTGCCTGTTTCTTTTTCTGTTTTCAAACAGTCAGTGATTCTATCAAAAAAAGTTTTCAAGATACCACTCATAGAATACCAGTAAACGGGTGTGGCAAATACAATAAGATCATAATTGTCAATGATCTTGCCAATCAAAGGAAGAAAGTCATCGTCCTTATTTTTAAAGTCATAATCATAAGCGCTGATATTATATTCTGAAAGATGAATGATCTCGCAAGAAAGTTTTGCGGCTAAGGCTTCTGATATTTTATTAGTATCACCATTGGCTCTTGAACTTCCTTCTATGATTATGGCTTTCTGCATATTTTCTAAATTATTGTGTGTACTATAACTAACAGCTAATTATTTAACATGTTCATTCCATGCCTTAATAAGTGCTTCTTGCCTATTAACCATACTTTGTTCTGCCTGTAAAAAATTCGTTCTTCGTTCTTCTGTCACCGCATCCGAATACCACCAATCGTGGGTATCCTTGATGGTATCGGCAAGAGGCCTATACTCAATACCTGAGTCTAATATTTTACTTATATCAACATTTGAAATGCCGGCAAATTTTGGATTGGTATCTAATATCCAAGGTGCTTGAAATCTAAATTCATGTTTTTCAAGAAAGTCATAGTCGTCCATTTTAATAAAATTAACTGGAGTATTAAATGCTGCATGCGCACCATATACAAATTGTTTCATATTCATTTTGAAGCCAGGTCCCGCAGCATTATACGCACCAGGTCTTCCTTTTTCAGCTAAATGAATCATCCATTTTGAAATATCTCGGATATCTATATATTGAATCTGATCTCTTTCTTTACCGGGAAGAATGATATCACCGCCTTTCGCTAATTGGGTGGGATAATACATGAAACGATCTGTCTGATCACCAGGACCTACCATAAATGTTGGCCTGATAATATAGCTCCGATCTTCACCAAATATTCGCATTACTTCCATTTCTGAATTGGCCTTCATTACGCCATATTCATACATGTACTTTTCATTCTCGTCTTCCAATTCTTCTGGAATTTTGAGCACTAATTTTTGATCTTCTTTGATATGGGTGTCGTAGTATGGATAATAGGCACTTACAGAAGAAATGTAAAAATAATGATCTACATGATCCTTTAGCAATTCTGCAGTATCTGTGGTCCATTGTACTTTTCTACCTGAATTGTCAAAGACGATATCCCACTTCCTTCCTTTTAGTGCTTCGAGATTATCTTCACGATCTCCAATCAATTGTTCTACATTTTTAAAGAGATCTTTATGTATGCTAGGTATTGTTTTACCTCTTGTAAAGGTGCTTACTTCATGACCGTTTTTAAGAGCCGCGGCAATCTGATGTGGACCTAAAAAACTGGTTCCTCCTAGAATTAAAATTTTCATGGGTCCATGAGAATTTCTTTTTTCTTTTTTCGAATCATCTAGGAAGACTTGAGATCCTAGGAAAGGCAAAACTCCTGCGACCTTTGCACTATTGCTCAAAAAATTTCTTCTTGAAGTAGCTTTCATAAAATTTGTTTTAATTAAAATACGAATTAAGAAGAGAAAAATAGATGAGATTATTAAAAACTAAAATTAGACGAGATATAGTTTTTAAATGGTTGGAACATCATCATTCCAGAATCTTCTACAAAGTCTATATATGCAGCGTAGATTTCTTCTTGCTTTTCTAAGAGCACCATTTTATTTTCAATTTCTTGCTCTTTTATTTTTAATAAAAGTAGCGGTGAGGTGCCTTCTTTTGTTAAATATTTTTCAGTGATTCTTTTATGGTCGATTAACTCGTTTTCGACGTATGTCTCATACCTTCTATAATCCGCAATTAATTGGAGCAGCTCGCTTCTTTCATTTCTAATTTCATGTCTCAAGACACGTTGTTCTATTTCTAAATCTAAATTTTCAAGATCGTTTTCTAACTTTATTTTTTGAACATTGAAATTTTTCTCTTTATTGACGGGAAACCTTATTCCAGCTCCAAATCTCCATTTGTCCGCGCGTTCCAAATAATTTGGTCCTCGATATTCAACTTGAACGAAATCCAGTATTTGCGCATCTTCTGCTAATTCTGCTTCCCGCTCTCTGCGTAATATTTCTTTAGCTAGTTGGTTAGATCTTACCATAGGATTTTGTAAAACCAAAGCATCTTCAGAAACAGATGCCACAAACATTTCTATCTGATCTATATTGATTAAATCTCGTGTTTCAAAGTTGAAGGCTTTTTTTACTCCATCAATGTTAGAAGAATTCAGTTCTTTATTTACAGAACCCAACTGATAATTCATATTGGCAATCTTTGCTTGTAAGATGCTTTTTTCAAGTAAAATTTTATTCTTAGTATTTGTTGCATCTAGTAAATCCTCGTATTTAAATCCAGGTAAAACCGTAAGTTTTTCCATTACGGTAATTTGATCCAACAATACTTTTTCTAATTCACTTTGATATTGATCTTGTGCATTTAAAAAAGCCATACTAATGGCACTGGTATAGGCAAGCTTTAATTCAGTCTCAAATATATCATCATATTGAAGACTGGCTTCTTCTTTCATTGCTCTCAAAATCTGATACTCAGCAATCCTTCGATCTTTATTAATGGGACTTACTCTTAATACGTATCGCTGACGTTCAAAATCAAACTCATCCGTCTGTGTCCTAAATTCAATATCGTCTATCCAAGTAGGAAGACTTGCAATATCTGCGGTACTACGTATTCTATTTTCGTTTGTGGATTTTAATATATTGAAATATTCATCCAGGCTAAGGGATTCTTGAGCCCAAATACTAAGGCCTAGTAAAAATAAAAGAGCTGTTGAAAAGGTCTTTTGCAAAGCCATTAATTTTTAGATATCGAATTGATAAATGACCTGATGGTCGGAGCTTCTTTAGGTTGGCCATTTTCATCCAAAAATCTAATGATTACTTTTTCTTTCTGGAGGAAGCCATTGTCTTTCGGGATTTCTAAGAGAACTTCTCTACCGTATGTTTTAATTTCTTTTATCCTACTCATTCTGTTGGGTATTTCTACAATTCGAGATCCCAATCCATAAACCTTTCCTTTGACCTCTAAAGTTTCATCCTTAACAGAAGTAATTAGAAAAGAATCATTAAGTGCTACACCTACAATTAAGTCTTCGTGCACGAATCCTTTTACAATAGTAGGATTTGGTTCGTAGTAAGAGATTAAGTTTCTGTAGGATTGTACATGCTCGCCTTCTTTAACATTGATGTTGCCAATCAAGCCATCAAAAGGGGCAGTCAAACTAAATTCTTTTCTGATATTATTTTTTTCGAATTGCAGTTGCGCGTTCATCCTTTTGATTTGTTCGCTAAAAGGATTTTGACCCACGGCTAATTCTTTTTCAATATTTTGAATTTCCGTATTGAAGCTTTTTTCTTTCAGATCTCTTTCTTCTTTTAGTGCTTCGATTTTTTGAGTGAGCGGGGCGTAATTGGTCTGTGATTCACTTACGGTTTCTAATCCTTTAAAAAGTGATTCTTGAAAGGCTCTTTCTTTTTCTATTTTTTCTATTTGGGCATCTATAGAAGCTAGCTCAACATTTTTCTTTGATTTAATAAGTTCGATATCTCCTCTTTTTTCCGTTTTCCAAACTTCTGATTCAGCATTCAATTCAGCAATCCTAAAATTTTGATCTAACAATTGATCTTTTTCTTTAATGAGTACGATATCTGCCAGCTGTGTTCCTTCAGAAACAAACTGCCCAGGCGAAACATGTAGCGTTTTAATTTCTACAGGGTGATTGAAATTTATTTCTGTTTCTTTA
The DNA here is from genome assembly GCA_937961455.1 of uncultured Saprospiraceae bacterium. GTDB lineage: Bacteria > Bacteroidota > Bacteroidia > Chitinophagales > Saprospiraceae > CALGNN01. Next base: position 997 of record CALGNN010000047.1, on the reverse strand, counting down.
TTTTCTGCAAAGCCATAAAATAATTCTATGGTACTGCCTAATTCGGCGTTCAATTTCCATAGAACAACTGCTACTCCAATAGCAAGAAAATAGTATATATTAATATATCGAAACATTATAGTCTAACTCTATTATTTTGGAATCTTAATCTGACATCCATGATTTTACCATGTGCCTCTAATCGATTCGTTAAATCAAATTCGGAAAACTTCCGTTTTAATTTGAGCAGATAGGTTAATTCTTGAGTGCTTTCTTTTCTAGTTCTAAAATATTCGGTTTTTGTTGTAGGGTTAGCTGTTGAGATCGCCTTAGGTACAATGTTCCTATAAGTTTCAAGTTGGTACTTAGAGCACATCTCTTTGAGGATTGCTTCTAGTTCTTTTCTAGTTTCTTCGTTGGACTCAATTTCAACTCTTAGATCCCCAATTAAGTCTATGCCATTTCCATAAGGAGTCAAACGTAAGATGAAGGCTACTAAACAAAAGGTAATCGTACCCACCAGAGCTATAGAAAAGCCATATACCCCACAGGCAATACCCGTAGCTAGGGCGGCAAACATAAAGGTGATATTTCTAGGGTTATCCATATTCGTTCTAAATCGAATGATGGCTAATGCTCCTAGCATTCCAAGACCTCTAGCTAAACTATCTCCAATGGCTTGCATGATCATAGCAGCCACAATGGATATCAGTGACATCGCTTGTAAAAACTGATCAGAACGTTGCACCCCTTTAGTGGTAAGATCATACGTAATGACAATCATACTGGACAAAAAGAACGCAAACAACATGGTTACAAGCACGGATATTAAACCCGGATTGTCCGTATTGTTAAATAAAATTGAATAATCAAACATGTATTTTACCTAATTCCCAATGTGAAATTAAATTATTTTAACAATTACCAAGTACAAGAACGATACCGAAATAACAGAACATTCTTAAATAAATAAGCTAGCTAGCTGTCATTTGGTTTGAATTAGCTAAATTTTATTTCT
>CALGNN010000046.1 GCA_937961455.1 uncultured Saprospiraceae bacterium | reverse complement strand
ACGAATAAGTACATACTAAAGTTTTCAAAAAAGCCTAAAAAGATTCAAGCTGTCAAATTGGGTAAGAATAAAGGTAAAGCTCCTCAGAATAGTAGGTATACTTCTAAGGAGAGGTTACTAAGTTCAAGAACCATATATCAGGTATTTTAATGTTTGATACCATACTTAGCTATCAGTTTGTGCAATGTGATACACAAAAATTAAAGTATCCACTTGCAATTGAATGCTATGTTTATAAATTTTTTGTTTCAAATCCAAATGGTAAAATTAAGTACTTAGTCAATGTGTTTAAATTTCCTAATGATCTTTTAAAAGTGGATTTTTACCCAAAGGTAAAAAGTGATAATAAGTATCGTATTGTAATTAATATGTTTAAGTTTGGACCTCTCGGAGCAACAATATTAGACATTATGAGAGATATACAAGTGCGTAGTCAATGTAATACATTTGGAATCCTATGTGCTGATAAATTAGAGGAAGAAGAACTTTTGACAGGTAATAAGCGTTACAATGTATATAAAAAAGTATTTGCTAGAAAGTTAGATTTAGATACAAATGAAATATATGCTGATCCAGTTAGAAATTTGATCTTTATTATACCAAATTCTAGGCTTAATGATAAAAATGATATAATATTGCAGTATGTCACAATATTCACACAAGACTGATAAAGGAGCAAAACCTAAAAAAAGGACGAATTTATCACAAAGTAATGTTGACAAATACGTCAAGTCTTTGGAGACTGTGAAGCCTACAAAGATCAAAGGGTATTCAAAATCCTTCTAATTCTCCCCCTATTTGTTCCCTTTTAGTTGCAAGTAGTTGATAATCAATAGATATAATGTTCCCCCCGGGGGTACGAAAGAAAAAAGACTCAAGTGAATAACTTGGGTCTTTTTTGTATCCATATTGTTTAATCCTTTAGAAGCTAATTAGCTCGATTTTAAATTTCAATTTTTGATCTGAGTCACTTATTAAATACAAAATAAAGTATTATATCGCCTCTATCAATTGCTTCGCTTCCGCTACTTTATATTTTCCTTCACTGATTAGCTTTGATAGATGAATATGTGCTTTATCGGTTGAGTTTGTATCAAGGTGAGCTAATGCAATTACCCAATTCCACTCTAGTTCAAAACCTTTTGCAGATTCAATTTTTTCAAGCACCTCAAGTGCGCGTGTTGAATCACCTAACTTTAAATAACAGATCCCTTTATACAAATAATCGCGCTCATTGGTTTTCTGGTCAGCTTCTAGTAGTTGCCATTGTTCAAGCGCATTTTGATAATCTCCGTTTACATAAAAATGATTGGCTTGTTTTCGGATTTCCTCAAAATCTGCTGCGCCTTTTCGCATCACAGATTGATCAGCCATGATATGCAATTCAGCTATTTCTGCCTGTGCTAATTCTTTAGGACTTGTCTTAGTAGGTTGATTTAAAAAATAAAATGAACCAGCTAACACAATGACCGAAGCAGCAATAGACATCCATTTTTTTAAAGAAAAGGATTCAGCTTTTTGTTCTTCCTTGCTTACATTGTATTCTTCTTTAAGAATTTGTTCATATTTTTTTCTCCTATCACGATCAAGTTTGTTGCTTATAATTTTTTCACTATAAGATTCCATTATTGGGTCCTCTGAATTTGATGATAAAAAATCTTTAAAAGTTGTCATGTCTATTGCTTTCAATTGATTAGGCGCTTGGTAAATGTTCCAATAAGTATTTTTTTAATTTTTCCATACTGCGCTGTTTTTGCTTTCTCATTGCAGCTTCTGTAATATTTTTTGTAGCGGCAATCATTTTAAGCGGTGTTTTTTTGTAATAAAATTGTTCCAAAACATTTTTATTCTCATGTGGTAGTTTTTCCCATGCTTTGTCAAAAGCCTTCATGACATCGTTATCGAGCTCTTGATCATCAAGCCGCAAGTCTTTTATTTCAAGATATTCTGATGTACTTTTCTTTTTTGAAGCCATTAAGTATTGAGAAGCCATTTTTGTAAAAAGGAATCGCATATTTCCATACTTGACCTTACCTTCTAGCATCCTTTTACGAAATGCTAATAAGGCATCCATACTTGCATCATAAGCTTCTGATTGTGAACTCTTGTAAGAATTTTTCAGATAATTCATGCAATCTTTAAAATGACTTAAAAAAACTTTCTCAAATAATCGATCATCACCTGCTTGCATATGAGCAAGCATGGTATTGAATTCTGATTCTTCCAAACCAAAGTTCTTTTTCTCACTTGTTGATAGTTGAGTGATTGTTGCTTTGCGGATATTCATTTACTCCCAATTGAATTCACTGTATAAGTTTTAAATCATGCAAACGTGACAAATTTGTATGATGAAAAATTAATTTACATTATTCCTGTCACATTTCATTCATTTTATCCTTATACCCTATATAGTGCAGATTTGAGAAATAAATCATGTCTTTGAGAAAGCTGAGAACATGACTGCAAAAGAAATGATCGTTGTTGATCGGTCATTTACTTTCCCAATGGTTAGTGGCAACTTTTGTTGTCACTAATTTTTACCTTGGGTACCCCTTTTCACTTAAATTTCACTATTATTATATTTTATTGCGTAAAGTTTAAGTACTCAACTATGGGAAAGTTTTGGCCGAATTTTGTAATCATTTTTATCTGCATATCTCACCTATCACTTTTTGGACAGGTTGATGATTTAATCATAGAAAGTAACAGTGGTGGTCTAGTAAATTATACTACAACATCCACCGATCCAGGTACTTTATTCTTTACTTTATTTGGTGACGGATACTATTCTACCATAGAAAACCCTAAACATAAATTTGTTCAAGATAATGATGGTTTTACCACTACAACTTATTTCGTAAAACCTTACAAACCCAATAATCCTCCTAAACTTTCTGTTTCAACTGGAGCAACTGGGACAGGTGCTAGTTATATAAATCCTGTGCCCATGTTCGATGAAAAAACAAAGATCTTTACCTCCTGGTCTCCCTCATTCAGAACAACAAATTTTTACATATTAGCTTTTCAAAATAACTTTTCGCAAACAGCGATAGATGGATGCGTGGAATTCCATTATTTTTCAAGAAAAACAAGACCTATTGCTAACCAAATATTAGAATATAACAATTGGGTTTTTAACAGAATTAGAAATGGTTCTCCTTATCAGGGACTTAATAGATCTTTCAATTGGGAATTTGAAGATTTGGCTTTTGGGGAAGTTAGATATGTTTACATTCCTACACTAACAACTGTAGAGGCTCCAGAGCCTATAATTTTCAACACGGTTATGCGACCTGGGTGCTCAGATCAAGTATTCGAGGAAAGTTCCGAATTTGAAGTAGCCCTATTTCCTCATGACCCAAATGTTAAAAGACCAGAACCTCCATGTTTTGATCTGAGTCAAAGTGCACATGAAGTGACCTACACCATAAGTTTTTTCAATGATGGTGAAACTTATGCAACAGATGTATTGATAAAAGATGCATTGTCATCACAATTCGATTTAAGCACATTTACCTTCATAGATTCAGAATATCCAGCGAATGTTTCATTGAATGGGAATGTGTTAAATGTAGAATTGCCTGGTATCAAATTACCTGGAACCAATCAAGAAATACCACATGCTTTTTCATTAGAAGAATGTACATCTTGGATAAAGTTTAAAATTAAAACAGAGCCTTTATCTCCGGGTGATTGTGTGGATAATGTAGCCGGCATTTATTTTGATAATTTGCCACCGATCGTTACACCAGTTGCTACCGTTTGCAAGTCTGAATCATGCAAGCCTAGAGGAAATAATAATGATGCATTTACAATTGATAATAATATGAGTAATGCTGCTGCAAATATTAATGCAGTTTCAGTAACTGCTCAAGTTGAGCAAGTAGCGCTGCAAATATTCCCGAATCCTGTTGAAGAAATGATCTCAATAGAATTTAATCAGGACAACAAAAGCCATAGAGGATTGACGGTAAGTTTATTGAATAGCTCTGGCCAAATCATGAAAGTATTATTTGATAACTCAAACTATTCAGGCAAGTTTAGAAATACTTATTTGTTGAATGAGTTACCAGAAGGTATGTATATAATTAAAGTTGAATCAGCAGATGGAATTCAAGTAGAAAAGTTTATGAAAATATAAGCGTTCTATTGCAATAGGCTGATCTGAATATTTATTCCTTTACTACAATGTCACATTTCAAGACTTTGAGCTTTATATAGTTACTATTAATCCCTTGATTTAGATTTATGACAAAAATTATAGTTGAATTTCTTCGGCCAATTTTGCCACTAATTGCTCTTACAAGCAGTCAACATAGATTGTCACCAGATTCCATTTCAATCAATTGTATTAGGATATATAAATTATCATGATGCAATGAGCTATCTAACTAAAGCTATTGCAAGTATTGTTTTTCTGATTGTACTGTCAGCCTGCCCAAGATATATTTATGCTCAATCAACCCAGGATAGCATTTTAGCAGAAGCAAGTATTGATAGTCTGGAATTATTATTTCAAGGAGCAGATATTCCTCTGGCAAAACAAAAAGCTAAAACGCTAATGGCTTCTTTTGAAGCTGATAATTATTGGTTGTTTTTTTATAAAGCTGTGCGAGTATGGTATGATTATGAAGCTGCTAGTTCCAATCATAATGCTGCCATTAATTTGATTGACAGTTCATTGTTAATATTTCCTGAATCTGAGCAAGGACTATTTGGTCGAATGCAAAGTCTTTTAGGATTTTCATATAATGAAATTGGTGAGCTCTTTCCTTCTTTGAACAATTACGAATCAGCACTATCATCTTTTGTTCAAGAAAATGATACTGCATGGATGGCATACTTGTTCGGCAATCTAGGCATCAACTACATCATGCTAGGTGATTATGAAAAAGCCATTGACTACTGCTCTGAAAGTGTGTTCTTATACCAATCAATGAATAACACTGGAAGCGTTTACGGTAACTATCAAAATTTGTCTGATGCTTATTTTTATAAGGGAGCAATTGATGATGCAGAAGCTATTACAAATAAACAAGTCGCGATCTATGATCCAAAAGATGGCTCCGTTGAAATGACGCGTGCCCGATATGCTTTAGCTAGAGATCAGTTACTTAATGCACTGGCCTTAAATAATCAAGCTATCAACTTATGTGAATCTTCTGGTGTTGATAATCCATGTTATTATTTTAAAAAACACAAGGCAGAAATATTATTGAAGCAAAACAATCCCACTGAGGCATTATTGCTATTACAAGAAATTCAAAATGATTTTGAAGCTTTAGGGAGTAAAAGGGAGTATGCTAAATTTGTTTATTTGAAAGGATTAGCGGAAAGTAAAAATGGCAATCTTGACCTGGCATTATCCTATATCCAAGAGGCTCTAATAAATTTTTTAGATGCTTTTGATAATGCAGATCCTATTGTTATTCCTTCAAAAAATTTATGGACGAAGGAAATCTGGTTGATGGAAGTGTTTAGAGAGAAGGCGCATATTTTTTTAGAAAAGTACAGACTTAGCCAAGATGTTTCAGATCTCAATTTAGCCAGAGACCATTACCAAGCTTCAGTGGATCTTATCGAAATAATAAAGCAAAATTATGATGGGACAGAATCTAAATTAGTGTCTGGCTCTTATACACATCCATTTTTTGAAGACTTGATTTCTTCCAATTTAGTTGCTGGGACAAATACCAATAACAGTAGTTTGAAAGTACAAGCTTTTGAGGCAAGTCAAAAAGCTAATGCATTTGTTTTAAGGGAGATGGTTGCTCAAGAGGATGCCTTGATAGCAGCTGAAGTACCGGATAGTTTAATTGATGAAGTCAATCAAATCCAAAAAGAAATAAATTATCAAGAAACTTTAGTGGCGGGACTTTCTGTGGATACAGTTAGTGAAGAGCGGGCAAAGCTTTTTGATTTGAAAAAAGAAATAGCAGGGAAGGAGCAATTTATTAGGGAGAATTATCCTTTGTATTCGCAGCTAGAAGATGAAATTAATATTGCTTCAGTCGATGAGCTTCAAAGCAATTTAGATGCAAATACGCTATTGATTAAATACTTTCTTGGGGAAAAAGATTGTTACATTTTTAGTTTGACTCAAGACTCATTTTTTGTTGAACAAAAGCCCATTCCTCCCTTAATTAATTCATGGATTAAAGATTTTAGAAAATCTCTTACGGATCTGGATTTTGTAAATGATTCTACTGCAATTGCTGAAGCTCAGTTTGTGAATAGTTCACATGAACTTTATAAATTTTTATTGGGATCAACTATAAGTCATTATAATGATTCAAGCTTAATTCGTATAAGAATTATTCCAGATGGTCCCTTACATACCATTCCTTTTCAAGCCTTTCTTAGAAGTGAAACAAGCACTTGGGATCAAATAGATAATTATTTAATCACCGACTATTCTATAAGTTATGCATTTTATGCTGGGATGATTTTAGATGAAGAACTTCAAAATAATTGGAATAACAACTTTGTAAGTTTTGGACTAGAATTCGATAAATATACTTTGGATTATTTGGATCAATTGAGTCAAGATAGCATTGAGAATGCCTCAGTAAACGAAATCGTTCGAGGAGGTAAATTGACCAACCTTCCTTTCTCTGATGATGAGGCAAAAGAAATTGCAGAAATGATGGATGGGAAAGCTTGGTTGAATGAACAAGCAACAAGAGCGAATTTTTTGAATGAAATTACTCAAGCGGATTTTATCCATATTGCGACACACTCCATTGTGGATTATGATCAGAAAAATAAATCATCTTTGTTATTTACCAAAACGAGAGATACACTTGATAATTTTCTTCATTTACATGAGTTGTATCAAATGAAATTGAAAGCAAAAATGTTTGTAATGAGTGCTTGCAATACAGCACTTGGACCTTTTCGAATCAGTGAAGGTTTAAACAGTCTTGCAAGAGCGGTTTTTTATTCGGGTGTGCCGAGCGTTGTAGCAAGCCTCTGGAGTATATCTGATGAATCCAGTAAAAAAATCATGTTGGAGTATTATCGATTTTTGAAAAAAGGATTTACCAAAGACCGCGCTATGCAATTGGCACAATTGGAATATCTAAGCAATGATAAACTAAGCAGTCCTGCATTTCGCAAGCCCGTCTATTGGGCAGCATGGACGGTGATAGGAGACCAATCAGCGTATAATGTAAAGTCTGGTTTGCCAAGTATTTGGCGATATGTGATTTTATGCCTTTTTGCGCTGCTGTCTTTTTTAGCCTTTCGTAAACGCTCAAATAAAAATTAAAATTCCACTAGTATTGGATTTGAATTAAGACAGTTCCTCGAGCTTTCCGAATAGATTCTTTAGATATTGATTTTTTAAATAATAGTCCTTTAGTTTTTCTAGCGAAGCATCATCAAGGATTATATTGGGCTCGTCTAGTTCCCTTATGGATTGAAATAATTCTTCAGAAAGTTTTGTGAGATTCTGATGTAATAAGCTTTTAGCTTCGAGATCAAAATCCATCTCCAATTCCATAAGCGTTTCATTGAAATCCATCATTTCCATCAAGAAATCTTGAGGGATGGCATTTTTCCCTTCTACCAGTAGATTCTTGTATTCAAGAATGTACTTGATTCTTTTATTTTGATCAGCTAAAGTTTCGAATGCCTTGTTATTCAAGCTTGATTTGTGGAGGATTTCAGCCTGAACATCACCTGAGGCTTGCGTATGAAAATCTGGATGATACTTACGGCTGAATTCATAGAATTTTTTGCGTAAATGTCCTTGATCTACATGTAGACTAAAAGGAAGATCATAAAAGGCAAAGAAATTTTCCAAGCTACTTTTTATTTAAACCAACCTCGCCAAACATCCAATCCATTTGCATAAAGGACAAGTGCTATAATTAATATAAATCCAACTAAGGTGGCCTTTTCCATGAAAGAGTCACTTGGTTTTTTACCAGTTAGCATTTCCCACATTAAGAACATTACATGTCCACCATCAAGTGCTGGAATAGGAAGCAAATTCATGAAACCTAGTATTAATGATAGAATCGCTGTCATTCTCCAAAATATCTGCCAATCCCAAACTCGTGGAAATAATTTGGCGATAGAACCAAAGCCACCCAAACTGTCATTAATACTCAACTTACCTCTTGCCATAAGGCCATAAGCCTTCAATTGAGATTTAATGAAATCCATTCCTTTTTTGTATCCAGCAGGAAATGATTCTGCAAAAGTGAAGTCTTGCGTTTCTGTTTCAAATAAATCAAATGCAGGCTTAGCAATTGCGCCGATCAAATTATTCTCAGTCATTTCAACATCCAGTTCTTTGATGTCTCCATCCCTTTGTACCATCAATTTGATATTGCGATCATCAAGACCTTTTACATACTTGGCAAACTCATTGAAATAATCTGTTCTTTGACCATTAACACCTACAATTTTATCATTGACTTTTGCACCACTTTTTTCAGCAGGCGAATTTTTATTGAATTCACTTATGACAAAAGGCATTCTTGGTGCAAATACCCGGTATTCACTATAATCATAACTAGCCAATTTTTTACCGTAATCTTCTGCGACAGGCAGTGTTACCTCTAGTCCACCTCTATTGACCAAGATGGTTTTTGCTTCATTGAAAATGATCTCTTGTTTGAGTGCTCCTGCGCTAAACTTATCAAAGTCTTTTGAGCCTACCTTCAATATTTGGTCTCCATCTCTTAAGCCCAAATCATATCCGATAGAATCAACTGCGATACCATAAGTCGCATTTTGACTAGGCAAATATTTATCCCCAAACTTGAATAGTAACATGGCGAAAATGAAAAAGCCTAATAAGAAATTCACCGTGACTCCGCCCAACATAATTATAAGTCTTTGCCAAGCTGGCTTGGATCTGAATTCCCACTCTTGAGGTTCTCCTTGCATTTGATCCATGTCAAAGCTTTCATCAACCATTCCAGCAATTTTGACATATCCTCCCAAAGGAAGCCAACCAACACCATACTCTGTTTCTCCTTTTTTATACTTGAAAAGTGAAAACCATGGATCAAAAAATAGGTAAAATTTTTCCACCTTGGTTCCAAACCATTTTGCTGGTAAAAAATGACCTAACTCGTGCAGGACTACTAATATGGACAAGCTCAAAAAGAACTGAGCAATAATTACTAACATATACTAAGTTTAATACTTTATCTGAAACGGTATGTTTAAGAAAAAAGTTTTTAAATAGGCGGCAAAGGTAGTATTTATATACGTGCTGTGCTATTTTAATAGAGATTCACTTACCTTTATATTTTAAGTCTTTTTATATAGCCTATGTATTGTTTTTTGTCAGAAAGTATTAATGATGACATCGCTACATTCGATGAGAATGAAGCACGTCATTGCTTAAAAGTTTTGAGAAAAAATATTGGAGATCAGATCTATTTTACGGACGGTCAAGGGCACAGATACGAGGCTAGAATCTTAAGTGCTTCAAAGAAGTCTTTCGAAGCAAAGATTCTTACAAAAGAACTAGATCAGAATACGTTCAAACAAGATGTTGTTTTAGCAGTAGCCTTAACCAAACAATCACAGCGCTTTGAGTGGTTTCTAGAAAAAGCAACAGAATTGGGAATCAAGCAGATCATTCCTTTTTACAGCCACCACTCAGAAAGGAAAAAAATGAACCATAATAGATCTGCTAAGATTATAGCTACAGCCATGAAACAAAGTTTTCAAACGAGAATGCCCGAGCTTGGTGAACTAATAAGCTATAAGGATTTGTTGAAAAAGAACTGGGATCATATTGATCAAAAGTTAATTGCGATTTTTGATGGAAAAAATCATATCAAGGATCAATACAATCCATCAGAATCCGTTATCATTATGGTTGGTCCTGAAGGTGATTTTTCTTCTACTGAAATCGAAGACGCACTGTCAAATGGATGGACGGGTGTTCATCTGGGTTCAAGCAGATTGCGTGTTGAAACCGCCGCGATATATATTTGTTCTGTATTAAATGCAAAAGCACAATGAAAAAATTATTAGGATTACTATTGTTGGTTTTTTTTCTATCAGGCTTTCAATCTGAGCCAACCTTAAAACTGGCGCTTTTGAAATATAGTGGGGGAGGAGATTGGTATGCAAATCCTACGTCTTTGAAAAACTTATCCAATTATTGCAATGATAATTTAGGGACTAATTTTGATGAAGACTATGAAACTGTAGAGGTAGGTAATGCAGATATTTTTAATTTTCCTTTTTTACATATGACGGGACATGGGAATGTGGTCTTCTCAGATACAGAGGCTGAAAATCTCAGGACCTATTTGTTAGCAGGAGGATTTCTGCATATTGATGATAATTATGGAATGGATCCTTATGTGAGATCTGCCATGAAGAAAGTATTTCCGGAACTAGAATTAATTGAACTACCATTTACACATCCTATTTATAATCAGAAATATCCATTCAAAACAGGTTTGCCTAAAATTCACAAACATGATGAAAAGCCTCCTCAAGGTTTTGCATTGATATGGGAAGGTAGAGTCATTTGCTTTTATACCTATGAATGTGATCTTGGAGATGGATGGGAAGATCAAGAAGTGCATGGTGATCCCGACGAGCTTAGACAAAAGGCCTTACAAATGGGGGCGAACATTGTCCAATTCGCTTTTGATCAATAGGCTTATCTAATTTGTCCATATAAAGGAATCGACTCCTTAATATTTAGGGTGCCGACGATGGAAGACTTCTTTTTTGCTTCATCATATCGATGCAACTTTACTACATAATTGCCTGGATCGGAATAAGCATAGTGCATTTCTCTTTGGCGCACCTTTGCAGTAGCTCCATTGCCAAAATCTATTTCTAATTGTTCTTTGCGATCAAATTGTAAAAATGAAAAGGTTAATGTGTAATTGGTTTTAGCTACACCTTCAATTTTAAGATCTGAATTTAATAATACACTTTTTTCGTTGCTGGGATAATCCGCAAGAATAGGGGTGTTCTGGTAAGAATCATTTGTGTTCAAATAGTCATCTAAAAAACTGGCGTACACTTCTGATTTACCATCAAAACTAAAAATGGAACCAGCAATGCCTAACATGGCAACAGCAAGTACTAAACACCATTGAGTTAAATTTACGGTAAAAGATACCTTGGAGTTGTCTTGATGATATTCATCAAAGTCTACCATTCCTACAGAGTTATCTGAAGAATCGATCATGGGCTAGAATTTATAGTCGTTTCGTTTGAATTGCTTCAGTTTAAACAAAGGGATTTCGTCAAAACTGCAATCAATTCTACTAACGAAGATAAATATAATTTTACATATTACAAATATTTGTAATATAAAAAATATTGATAAACAGGCTATTGATTATATGAAGTCAAATTTGTCTACGGTTTTCTCATGGATGACATCTCCTGTGTGTTTAGTATTCGCAGGTTCGAAGAGCATAAGCCACACCTCTTTTTCGGCGATAGGTTTGTGTTCAACACCTCTAGGAATAATAAGCATATCACCTTCATTAAGTACAAGCGTTTTGTCTCTGAATACTATTTTTAGACTGCCCTTAATGATGTAAAACATTTCATCCTCTCCCTTGTGATCATGCCAGACAAATTCTCCCTGGACCTTGGCAATTTTCACATCCTGCCCATTTAGTTGTCCGATAATTTTTGGACTCCATTGATCGTCAAAGAGATTAAATTTTTCTTTTATGTTAACTACTTCCATAATTTGGGTTTTCTATCAATGAGGAATAAACTGCGAGTTAAGTCTATCAAATGTAAGGCACAGGTTTCATTTGTCTAGTCCCAAAACAAAATTTCTAACCCTAGGCATTATGATGGGGAAGAGCATTTTCATACTGCCTATTTGATTTCTTATTATCCTCGAAAAAGTCGCATTGCCCGCCATTCCCATTGTTATGTTATTAATTCTATTCACGGTCGTCTCTATATACGGTCTTCTCAATGCATTATATTCATGCAATCTATTTTCATGTATGAGACGACTACTTATGAATGCATCTTCAATTCCTAAGTTCATTCCTCTTGCTCCTACAGGAGAATGCAAATGGGCCGCATCTCCAATCAAAACAATATTATCACGCACTAAATTTTTAGCAACCTTATGATTGATGCTAAATTTTGACTCCCAATATATTTCTCCAATAGAAGTTTTCTTTGGCAGATAGTTTAAGATGGATTTTAAATTACCCGCAACTCTCCACACATTATTTTTTAATCTTATCATGATCATACCACCTTCAGGAAAGAGTCTTATGTGTCCTTCTTCTGGATTCAAGTCCATGTCAAGTTCGATATCAAACAGTTCCCATTCTTCATCATAGCGAAAACCTTGATATCCAATATTTAATTGTTCTCTAATCTTGCTCTTAGCGCCATCTGCTCCGATTATAAAATCACAGTCTATTTGAAAAGAATGTTCTTGTTTAATAGTAATAGTATAATTATTTTTTGTTCCAGAAAATTGGGTGAATTCGGACTGATATTGAATGGGTATTTTTCTAGCTTCAATTTCCTCAAGTAATATTTCTTCAGACTCCTTTTGCGCTTGAATTAACATGAATGGATATTCACCATTGACTTTACTAAAATCATTTTTAAAAATATGCTTGTCTGCTTTCCAAATATTGACAGCATGCATTTTTCGACCATTTGCTAAAAATCTATCTGTAATGCCATAAGCTTTCATTAGCTCTAAGGTTCTTGGGTTTACTCCTAGAGCTTTGGAGTGTTTATTTATGGCTTCCTTCTTGTCAAATATTCTCGGAGTATATCCAAGTTCACTAAGAAACAATGCCATAGACAATCCTGAGGGTCCAGCACCAACAATTACGATCTCCTTATTTTTCTTCATGGGATCTGGTTAATAAAATGTCCAAATACGGTTGGTTTGATATTACGATGGTCTTTTTCATTATGTGGATTTTATTACACTGCTGATAAATAAGAATTTAAAATAAAACGGCAATAACTTTCTCAGAAAGAAGCCAACACAAAACGATTGTATTTTCACAAACATTTGCACCTAAGTAATCATCACACTTGGCAGATAATTTACAAATACTTAAATGCTTGACTTGCCTTACTTTTGCACCACGATTGAATATACATGAGGAATAGCTACAGGGAAATCTCCATAAACATACTTCCCTGCTTCTATTTCTTTCATATTCGCAAAACAGTTGTAGGGCGAATAATCATACTCTTTGAATGATTGCAATTTCAATCCACAATCTGTCAAAGCTTGTAATATTTCGGAGAGTGGGTGCGACCAAAAAACCTCCTCTAAACTTTCATTTTGAGTGTTCTCTGTATAACTGCTATCTGCCACCTCGATATAAGGTTCGTCTTTGTGTGCAAAGTATTTAAATGCTAAAGTATTTTTTTCATGATCATACATATTTAGAAAAGGATGGAAATCTGCAATACAAAAGATCCCTCCTGATTTTAAATAATGTTGAATGGTTTGAGCCCATTTATCTAAATCTGGAAGCCATACAATAGAGCCATAAGAGGTGAATACGATATCAAATTTTTCATTTAAGTGTTCAGGTAGTGAATAGATATCGCTTTCAATAAAGCGGGCTTCGAGTCCTGTTTTGGTTTTCAATTGATTGGCCAGTTTAATAGATTCCGTAGATAAATCTACTCCTGTTACGTTCGCTCCTTCTCTTGCCCAACTGAGTGTATCTTGTCCAAAATGACATTGCAGATGTAAAAGTCTTTTTCCTTTGACATTGCCTATGGCCTCCAATTCAATATCATTAAGCGAACTTTTGCCAGCAAGAAATCCTTCGACATCATAAAATTCAGATTCATAATGTTTTTGGACTCTATCGTCCCAGGATTTACGATTTGTAACTATATACGATTTCATTTGTTAAAGGATAATAAGTAATATTATAGCTAAATTAACAATAACATGGCAGAGAAAAAGAAACAGGGTCAAATCAATATAGAATTACCAGAAGAAATTGCAGAAGGTGTTTATTCAAATCTTGCGATTATCTCTCATTCGCAATCTGAGTTTGTAGTAGATTTTGTTCGCTTGGTACCTAATGTACCTAAAGCAAAAGTAAAATCACGAGTAATACTTACACCCGGTCATGCGAAGCGATTGCATAGAGCCTTAACGGAAAATTTAAAAAAATACGAGGAGCAGTTTGGAACCGTTACTGAGAGTAGCATCCCTAATCTACCACCGATGAATTTTAATACGCCAAAGGCACAAGCTTAACTTCAAATCACTAAGTAAATAAATTGGAATCACTAGGAGGAGGTACCTTTCCTAAATGTCTAAAAGCTTTAGGAGTTGCTTCTCTTCCTCTGGCTGTCCTTTGGATAAAACCTTGCATGATCAGGTAAGGTTCATGAACTTCCTCGATCGTACCTGATTCTTCTCCAACAGCAGTCGCAATAGTACTTAGCCCTACAGGACCTCCGTTAAATTTATGGATGATGGCTTGTAAGATTCGATTGTCCATTTCATCTAAGCC
This sequence comes from uncultured Saprospiraceae bacterium, assembly GCA_937961455.1. Lineage (GTDB taxonomy): Bacteria > Bacteroidota > Bacteroidia > Chitinophagales > Saprospiraceae > CALGNN01. The sequence goes on along the minus strand of CALGNN010000046.1, from coordinate 25,781 downwards.
ATTGTCATCCACATTCAAAGCTTCCAAACCGTATTGAGCGATTGCTAAATCAATGGTCCCATTTCCCTTGATTTGTGCAAAATCTCGCACCCTTCTCAAAAGGGCATTGGCAATCCTAGGAGTACCTCTGCTTCTTCTGGCAATCTCTGCTGCACCTTCATCATGAATCGGAACTTCCAAAATTCCAGCTGAGCGCTTAATAATTCCTTCAAGGGTGGGATAGTCATAGTAGTTTAATAAACAACTAATACCAAAACGAGCTCTCATAGGGGCAGTCATTAATCCCATTCGAGTAGTCGCCCCAATTAGGGTAAAAGGATGGAGACTCAATTGTATACTACGCGCATTCGGACCACTATCGATCATGATATCAATGCGGTAGTCTTCCATGGCTGAATACAGATATTCTTCTATAACATTATTTAGACGATGAATTTCATCAATAAAGAGAACATCTCCTTCTCCGAGCTTGGTTAACAAGCCTGCTAAGTCTCCTGGTTTTTCTAAGACAGGTCCAGATGACATTACCATGTTCGAACCCAATTCATTGGAGATAATATGGGAAAGCGTAGTCTTCCCTAATCCAGGAGGACCGTGAAGCAATACATGGTCTAAAGCCTCAGATCTTAACTTTGCCGCCTGAATAAATACCTTTAAATTTTCTACGACCTTTTCTTGACCGCTGAAATTTTGTAAAGAGTCTGGCCTTAGACTGTTTTCAAAATGTCTTTCTTCTTCTGAAAAATTTGTTCCTGATGGATCTAGATGTTCGTTCACACTGCAATTTAAATATTAAAAATAATTAAAATTTGTTTTTTCTGTATTCGAAGATGAAAAGACAGAAGTACATAAAAATTACACAGCTTAGAAAACTCAAAACCTTTTGAGTTTTAGTACTTTTGCACTCTTTCAAAAATAAATAAATTGGATATGAGCAAGATCATCTATACGATTACAGACGAAGCACCTTATTTAGCAACACACTCCTTCCTTCCAATCATAAAAGCTTTTACTGCACAAGCAGGTATCAGTTTGGAAACAAGAGATATTTCTTTAGCTAGTAGAATACTTGCCGTCTTTCCGGAATATCTAAATGATGATCAAAAAGTTTCAGATGATTTAGCATACTTGGGAGCTTTAGCCAAGACTCCAGAAGCCAACATTATAAAGTTGCCAAACATCAGTGCTTCTGTTCCACAACTAAAAGCAGCAATCAAAGAACTTCAAGATGATGGTTATGCCATTCCAGATTATCCAGAGGAAGCTGAAACAGAAGAAGAAAAAGCCATTGCAGCAAAATATAGTAAAGTAAAAGGTAGTGCTGTAAATCCCGTACTAAGAGAAGGGAATTCTGACAGAAGAGCTCCAGGTCCAGTGAAAGCATTTGCCAAACAAAATCCACATAGAATGGGAGCATGGAGTGCCGACTCTGCATCACATGTCTCCACCATGAATGCAGGAGACTTTAGGTCGAATGAAATCTCTTTAACTATAGAAAGTGATACGACGGTTTCAATCATTCATACAGATGAAGCGGGGAATAAGACGACCTTAAAGTCTGATTTGGCTTTACTAAAAGGTGAAATTATTGATGCGACTTTCATGAGTAAAAAAGCCTTGCTTGATTTTTTAAGTGAGCAAATAGAAGATGCCAAAGAAAAAAACGTACTCTTCTCTCTGCATATGAAAGCCACCATGATGAAGGTTTCTGATCCCATCATTTTTGGACATGCCGTAGAGACGTATTTTTCAGATGTGTTTAATAAGTATGCCAGTGAGTTTGAAGATATAGGTGTTGATGTAAGAAATGGATTTGGAGACCTATTGTCCAAAATAAAAGAATTGCCTGCAGATAAAGCAGCTGCAATAGAAGCAGATATCGCAGCATGTTATGATAAAAGACCCAAGCTTGCTATGGTAAATTCTGACAAAGGAATAAGCAATTTGCATGTACCTAGTGATGTCATCATTGATGCATCAATGCCAGCAATGATTAGAAACTCTGGCCAAATGTGGGATTTGAATGGAGAAAGTCAAGATACCAAAGCTGTTATACCAGATAGTAGTTATGCAGCAATCTATCAAGAGACTATTGATTTTTGTAAAGAGTTTGGAGCTTTTGATCCTACTACAATGGGAACAATTCCAAATGTAGGATTGATGGCTCAAAAGGCTGAAGAATATGGTTCACATGACAAGACTTTCGAAATAGCATCAGCTGGAAAAGTCGAAGTGATCGATAGCAATGGAACGACACTAATCCGTCACAATGTACACAAGGGAGATATTTGGAGAATGTGCCAAGTGAAAGATCTTCCAATTCAAGATTGGGTGAAGTTGGCAGTGAATCGCGCTAGAGCTTCAAAAACGCCTATTGTTTTTTGGTTGAATGAAGATAGAGCCCATGATGCAGAATTAATCAAAAAGGTAAAAGCGTATTTGCCTAATCATGATACAGAAGGATTAGAGATTCACATCATGTCTCCACAAAAAGCGACAAGATTTTCGCTGGAGCGAATTAGAAAAGGAGAAGATACCATATCAGTTACAGGAAATGTATTGAGAGATTACAACACAGATTTATTCCCAATTTTAGAAGTCGGAACAAGTGCAAAAATGTTATCCATAGTGCCATTGATGAATGGTGGAGGATTATTTGAAACAGGCGCTGGAGGATCTGCACCAAAACATATCCAACAACTACTGGAAGAAAATCATCTTAGATGGGACTCTCTAGGAGAATTCTTAGCATTGGCAGTTTCACTCGAACATTTGGGTACTAAGTTTGACAATAAGAAATCAATCTTATTAGGCAATGCTTTGGATAAAGCCACAGAAATGTACCTTCAGGAAAATAAATCTCCTTCAAGGAAAGTCAATGAGCATGACAATCGAGGTAGTCATTTTTATTTGGCTTTATATTGGGCTCAAGCATTAGCGGCTCAATCAGAAGATGAGGCATTAGCTGAAACATTTGCTGGTTTAGCCAAACAATTAAGTGACAACGAATCAAAAATCAACACAGAACTGATTGATGTGCAAGGAACTTCAGTTGATATTGAGGGTTATTATTCTACAAATAGAGAAAAGACCTATGCAGCCATGCGTCCTAGTGCCACATTAAATAGCATTATCGACTCAATGGCTTAATTTGAATCTAATTCTATAAGTACTTAGTCGAAATTATCTTGGAATTTTTTGTCTGTTGATTATCTTAGAAGCTCAGGCGAAAACACCATGGAAAAAACAAAGAACCGACTTTCATCAATTGAAGAAAAAATCAGTCATGTATTCAATATACTTTGGCGGGTAGGAGTATTCTTATTACTGATATTTTTAATTATCGTTGTATGGAAAGATGTCAAGAAAGAAGGCATCGTTTTTCATCCATTCGAAATGCCTAAAAAGTTTGAGGATAGTGGCTTTGATGGGGGCGTCTTTGCTAAGAGAATATTTGATGAAATTGAATCCATTAAAAAAGATGCTAGGTCACAAAAAACCGATTCTGTGCAATTTAATGCCAATGATCGACCAGACCTCCAAATGGATGTATTGGGATTTGGCCTGTCATCGAATAGTCTGAGTTATTATATAAAAGACCTCCTAGGGTATCAATCCCAAATCATCACGGGAGAATTAACAGACTTAGATAAAGAATTAAAATTATCCCTTCGACTTCCTGATCATGAACAATACATTGTTGAATATTCATATGCTAATAATTCGGCTAAAAATGGCTTGGATACCATCATTCAAAGAGCTGCAGAAAAAATAATTTCAGATACGGATCCTTATCGATTAGCTATCTATTTGTATCATAATGGTCGAAATGCTGAAGCTAAGAAATTACTTCAACGAATCATTGAGGAAAAACCGCATGAAAAAAAGTGGGCCTATTTAGCATGGGGACATATCTACCGTGCTGAAGAAGAATTGGATCTAGCAGAAGACATGTATCGCAATAGCTTTAGAACTGATACAAATTTTGCCTTGGCGAATATGCAATTAGGTTGGTTGGCCTTTCAACAAAAAGATTATAAAAAATCCATATACCATTTTGCTAAGTGCCCATACGACGGACTAAACAGTCTCCAAACCATTAATGGTTTGGCTTATGCTAATATGAATCTCAATGATTATGAAGAGACAGAGAAGTACTTGAGATTAAATGTTAAACATAATCCTGCTAATTATCAAACTTATGCCCATCTTTCAAGATTTGTTCTACAGTTTAAAAAAGACACCACGGAATCTTTTGATATCATGCGAAAAGCCATTTCCTTGAATAGAGAGTCTTTGACAGGATTAGCGGCCATGGGTGATTTACATACTAAAATGGAACAATATGATAGCGCTTTATATTACGCAGATAGAATCTTAGAGATCGAACCCAATAATTTAACAGCTATTGGTACTTATGCTGATTTTTATTACACGCACAAAGAAAACTTTACTGAAGCAAATAAATATTATCATAAGATGGCCAACATTTATAAAAAATGGGATGGCGATGGCTTACAAGGAATATATAACATAATTGCGATGAGTCACTATAAGAATAATGAATTAGACTCATCCATCATTTATGCTAATTTGGCAATTAATGAAGACCCTGCTATAGGTTATCCTTATTCTACTTTAGCGGAAGCTTATTATTATAAAGGAAATTTGAGAAACTTCTATAAATACCTTCGTATTGCAGTTGAGAGCGGTTTTCAATTGCAAAATTTTATAGAAGACGAGCCTTATGTTTATCTAAAAGATGATGTTGAAATGGTGGATATAATTAAAACATTTAAGGATTAACTAAGCGGAGAAACTTGTACCACAGCCGCAAGATTCAGTTGCATTAGGATTATTAAAAGTAAATCCTCTGTTGTTTAATCCTTCTACCCAATCAATTTCGATTCCCAATAAATAGATCGCATGAGCTTTTTCCATATAGACTTTTAGTCCATTGATCTCATACTCATCATCCTTTTCGTTTTTGTTATCAAAACCAAGGATGTATGAAAATCCAGAACAACCTCCACCTTTTACACCAACGCGTAAACCGTGAGTGGCATCAATACCCTGTTCCTCTTTTATACGAAGCAATTGTTTAACTGCACCATCAGTCAAGATAATGGGTTGAATCGCTGTTTTTTCTTTAATCTCTGCCATCTGGATAAATTTTATGTTGTGAATTTAGGCAATGCTTTATAAACATCATAATAATGTGTTTGGTTCTGACTTTTTAAAAACAATTCCTAAATAAGGAGTTCGTGGTGGACTCAATCAAAAACCATGGTATTTATCATACCATCTTTATGTATAAAATTATAATATTGATTTAATGATCAAATTCCTATTTTGTGACTTATTATGGAAAGCTTGTTAGAGATACTTAAGATTACCATTCCAGGACTCATTGTTTTTGCGACTGCATATTTTCTTTTGAAAAATTATTTAGAAACTCAATTGCAAGAAAAAGCACTGGAAGCGAAAACTGCAAACAAAGGACAGGCCTTGCAAAATCGATTGCAAGCTTATGAACGTTTGACGCTTCTGTGCGAAAGATTATCGATTCCAAACTTATTGTGGAGATTAAACAATTTGGGAGCAAATGCTGAAACCATGAACGCTACCTTATTATTGGCAATCCAACAAGAATTTGAACACAATGTGACACAGCAATTATATGTATCTGATAAATTGTGGCAAATTATTGCTTTTGCAAGGAATGAAATGGTTTCACTGGTATCACGATCTTATGATAAATTAGAAAAAGATTCTAGTATTGATCAATTCAAGAAAGCTTTAATGGAAGAACTTAAACTACAAAAATCAGATCCATTAGAAACAGCAAAAAAGGCCATCAAAATTGAAGCAGGCCTACTATTTTAGATGAAGAGAAACAATTTTATTTTAAGTCTATTCTTATTACTTCTTTTTATATCATGTAAGAATACCAACCATTATGTTGGAACTCATATTCATAAATATGAAATACAATCTACTGAGGAGGATCAGAAAGTTGAAAGCTTAATATTCCCTTACAAGGTTGAGGTAGATAAAGAAATGAATGAAGTCATTGGTCAACTGGAGGTTGATTTGGTTAAGCAGTCTCCTAATGGATCAATGGGATATTGGTTAGGTGATTTATTACTCGAAGAGGCAGAAAGAATGTCCGGAGAAAAATATGATTTAGCCATTCACAATTCTGGAGGAGTAAGAAAAAATCTCAAAGCTAAAGGTGCATTTCAAGTTAAAGATGCATTTGAAATCATGCCTTTTGATAATAATTTGGTAGTGGTTGATGTACCTGGAGATACTTTGCAAGTATTTGTACAGCATATGGCAAATGCCAATGGATGGCCCCAAAGTAAAGAACTAAGATATACCCTTTCTGATGGAGATGCTTTTGATATTTTGATTGATGGAGAGGAAATCGCATCTGATAAAATTTATAGAATTGTTATGCCAGATTATGTAGCGAATGGTGGAAATCGATGTTACTTTTTGCTTGATCTACCAAAGAAAGACTTTGAAATTCCGATTCGTGAAGTAATCATAAGTAATGTAAAATACCATACAGCAAAAGGAGAAAATATAAATCCTATTGATGATCAAAGAATAATCGTTAAGCCATGAGAAGAAGAGATTTTATTACACGCTTAGGAGTCGGTTCAGCGCTTACAAGCTTGGGTAGCTTTCCTTACGAAGCATTGCTTAAGAATGATATGCTCAAATTATGCATCCTGCACACCAATGATGTTCATAGTAGGATAGATCCGTTTCCAATGGATGGTGGCAGAAATGAAGGATTGGGTGGAGCAGCCAGACGTGCTAGCTTAATTAATGAAATCCGATCTCTTGAAGATCATGTATTATTACTTGATAGTGGTGATATTTTTCAAGGGACGCCTTACTTCAATTATTTTAGTGGTGAGATAGAATTAAAGTTGATGTCTCAAATGGGTTATGATGCTGCTTGCATTGGGAATCATGATTTTGATGCTGGAATCGAATCACTAAGAAGTCAGTTAGATGCCCATGCAAATTTCCCTATTGTAAATTCTAATTATGAATTTAAGGATACCCCTATGAAAGGGAAGGCTTTAAATTATAAGATTTTTGATAAAGGAGATTTAAAAATTGGTGTGTTCGGATTGGGCATTCAGCTGGAAGGTCTCGTGCCTAAACATTGGTATTTAGACACGGAATATTTAGATCCGATTCAAAAAGGAAATGAAACAGCAAGCATTTTAAAAAATGATTTGAAATGTGACTACGTAATTTGCTTATCACATCTCGGTTATAAATATCGGGAGTCAAATCGTTTATCAGATATTGATCTCGCTAAATCTAGCAAGGATATAGATTTGATTTTAGGTGGACACACCCACACATTTATGCGGAAACCAGATGTGCAAGAAAATGCTATCGGCAAAGAAATCCATATTCACCAAGTGGGTTTTGGAGGCATCTATTTAGGTAGAATAGATGTGTACTTCGAAAGAAATACTAAAGCAAAATGCTTGAGATGTAACAATCAATTGGTTAAATGAAAATATTAAAGTATCTTATATATGAGAGAATTATATATATAAGATTTATCTAATACGTTTTCCTATTCAAATTATAATAAGTATTTATTTGTACTAAATTGGAAGTCAAATACTTACAACAAGAAAATTTATTAAAATTATCTTCATATTTTTTCTTGTTCTATGATATTTTTTCCAATTTTGTCAGTACCAAATTACGGTACAGATTCTACATTTTTTGTGCGAAAAATGAAAATGAAAAGTAGGCAAGATTCTTATCACTCACAATTGCGCAAGAAATTATATTAACAAGTTTATTAACCTTTAGTATTTTTCAAGAGTATGTCAAACGACTTCACCGTTGTGTGGAACAACTGTCTGCAATACCTTCGGTCACAGTTGACAGAACAAGATTTCAAAACATGGTTTGATCCAATCAGAGCAGTTAAACTTGACGCAAATGTATTGACTTTGAATGTCCCTAATAAGTTCTTTTGTGAGTGGCTTGAGGATAACTTTGTGAAAGTACTTAGGACAGCAATCACCAAAGAATTAGGAGAACACGCTCGCTTAGAATATCAATATAAAATTGAAAATCACTTCGAAGTAAAGAAGAATAATTTTCCAAAACCAGATAAGCATGCTATTCCTGGTGGCTTTGCAGCTGATACCATTAAGAATCCTTTTGTGATTCCAGGAATTAAAAGAGTTAAGATTGATCCTCAACTAAAAAACACATACAACTTCGATAGCTTTATTGAAGGTGATTGTAATCGATTGGCTAGATCCGCAGGAATTGCCATAGCTAACAATCCTGGAAATACTGGATTCAACCCTTTTGTTGTTTTCGGAGATGTTGGGTTGGGTAAAACACATTTAGCACAGGCAATCGGAAATGAAGTGATTCAAAAATTTCCAAGCAAATCAGTGCTGTATGTATCTTCAGAAAAATTTACCAATCAAATCATTGAAGCCATTAAAAATAATGCAGTAAATGATTTTGTGAATTTTTATCAATTAGTCGATGTATTGATTGTGGATGATATTCAATTTTTAGCAAACAGAACTAAAACGCAAGAAATATTCTTCCACATTTTTAATCAATTACACCAAGACGGGAAGCAGATCATTCTTACTTCTGATTGTGCACCCAAAGATCTAAATGGAATGGAAGAGCGATTAATCTCCAGATTTAAATGGGGATTATCAGCAGATATTCAAGCACCAGATTTAGAGACACGTATTGCCATCGCAGAATCCAAGATGGATACCAAAGGTATTGACATCCCAAATAATGTGATTGAATTTATATGTTATAATATCAAGCATAATATTCGTGAATTAGAAGGTGTCATGATTTCGCTAATTGCACATTCTAGCCTCAATCAACAGGACATAGATATATCACTAGCTAGAGAAGTGATACAGAGTTTTATCAGCAATATCAATAAGGAAATCACTATAGAGTACATCATGAAATTGGTGGCAGACTATTACGATATTCCTGTGGATATGCTGGAAAAGCAATCACGAAAAAGGCAGTTTGTCATTGCTCGTCAACTCTCCATGTATCTCGCTAAAAAATTAACCAATGAAACCTTAAAAACCATTGGTGATAAATTTGGTGGAAGAGATCACAGTACGGTGTTGTATTCTTGTACCCAGGTTCAAAATATGATGGACACAGATGATTTTTTCAAAGACTCCGTCGTAGAATTGGAAAAGCGTCTTGAGATGAGTATGTCAGCTTAGTGGATTATGAGTGTGAGTACTGAGGTGCTTTACTTTAGAAATATGTTTGCTACTATAAGTTATTGTGCCATAAGTGTCTTTTGTATTCAAAAAATATTTAAACAAAGATTAATTTGGTCCATAGAAATCTATTCGTAACAAATGCCTGTACAAAATTGCTAGACTTATTGCTTTTCAATTTTTGAAACACAAAAGGCATAAAGGGGTACAAAAGACATAAAAGACTTAGTCAACATTCTTGTTTTCTATAAAAAGCTTATGAGTAACTTAAGTGTTCTTTTATGTTTTAAAAAAGTTTTCAGCTTTGAATAGTAGAATAATGAAAGCTCCTTTCGAGCTCTTAGATTCTAATAATTCCTAAGTCCAGGTGATAAAAAAACGAGGCCAAATTACATTGACCTCGCTTCAAGTTTAATGGAAATTTAAACCTTATTTCAACTTATCTATTTGTTCTTGTAATGCTTTAATTTCAGCATCTTTTTCATCCAATTTTTCATTCAATTCCTGCACTGATTTTACCAATGCTGGGATGAGCTCCATGTAATTTAGTGACATCATTTCTTCTTCGGATTCTGGAGTACTAACCAACTCAGGAAATACTGTCTGAACTTCTTGAGCAATTAATCCCATGTGACGATTTTCAGGTAATTTTAAATCAGGATATGCTTCTGTATTAAATTCATACGAGACAGGGTTCAGTTGATTGATTTTATCTAATGCACTTTCAAGAGGTAAGAAATTTCTCTTAGCTCTTCTATCTGATACACCGTATATGGTACCTGTCATACCAATATCACCAGAAATATTTACTGCATAAGTAAGAGTTTCTGTTCCTACTCCAATAGCACCAGCATATGATGAAATATATAAAGAAGTACCAGAAGAACTCCTAAAGGCAAATGCGTCATTAATATCATGATATTCTAAACCCCAAGTTGGAAAACTAGGAGAATGAGAAATGATCATCTTATTAGGATTTGAGGTTCCACTTGTAAACATATATCTATTACCTGATACATAACTATCTCCCGCTACATGTAAAGTAGTTAATGCTGTATCCGTACCAATTCCAACATACTCTGTAGCTCGGTCTATCGACATGGCTACTCCATCTAAATAATTATCATTGACATCAAACAAAAGTTTGTCAAGTCCATAATTGTAAAGCATATGAAATCTAAGAGAATCTGGAGTACCAAAATTTTGATTTTCTGCTATCCATCTAATTCCATTTTTATCAATAGTGTTTGAAAACGTTCCGCTATATAGGTTGTCAAAGTCCAAATATCTTGTACCAAAATTGGTAAGCGTGGTATTTCCTGCTATGGTAAATGGTTTTTCAGGGCTATTATCCTTAACACCAACATTCCCGGTTGTATTATCAACATAAAGTTGTGCATCAGCACTAAAGCAGAATCCTACTAGTGCTATGAATATGAATATCTTTTTCATAATTATATTATTTAGATTCATTTCTGAATTATTTTCAATGATTTATTAATTGTTATTTGATTTTCTGTCAAGAAGTATTTGTTTTTCAACAGCAGCCTTTTCCTCTGAGCTTAATTCTCGTACTAAAGGTACTGGCGTTAATGTATTTGGACTCCGATCTTTTTCTACCATTTCTGGATTTGGGTTAGAATGTCCAATATTAGGAGCTTGATTTTGAGGATCCGTTTTCCGATCTCTTTCAATCATCAATGCACTTTCATCTACTTCACTGGGAGGTGCAAAAATGGAACAATCACCAAAGTTTACTTCTAAATCTCCACCAAAAGCTGATGTAAACCCAGAAGATAAAGTTGTAATGCCAGGCGCATATAAACCCACTTCATTTCCATTAGGGACTGTTCCATCTGTCATAATGGTCCCGCTTGAAAAATAATCCCCGTCAAGTGTTCCAGTAAGTACAAGTGCATCAGAGCATCCTGGACCACCTGAAGAAATGTGACTAACATAACTCGCCCATTGTGTAGTTGGATTGTATTGTCCTGTAAACCAAAAAGATTCGTCCACTGGATCAACAACCGCTGTATTATAATCACCATAACGATTGCTGCCATTTGCCGTTGTTCCGTTAACTATAGTTGTTTCTGCAATGGTCATGGTTCCTAAGGCATCACCTGATTCGCGACCAGTAAATCTCAAGCCAGGGAAGACACTTGCATCTGAGACATTATATGCCAAAAGAATCTCTCCATAAGCATTTTGCGTGATGGATCCCATCCACCTGTTTGTTGCATTTGGAGAATAGGTCCCTTGTTGATGTATGGCCCATGATCCCCCACTGGGTCTTCTAAGTTCATACCAACGAATACCCGCTCGATCTGTATTGTTGACATCAACAGTATGATTGCAAACGATACTAGCATATGTGCCAAAATCTCTATACTCAATCTTATTCATTAAAACTTCTCTTAATGGATCCAAATCCGTTGCCGACCCTGGTTGGTCAATACAACTAAAAGCAACAAAGCCACAAAGTTCGGTGTCGAAAGCAGCTGTATTAAGAAATGTAGGACCTGTAAGAATCGCTCCTGGTGGATTGGTCCAATCAACATCAATCGTGAAATATTCTAGTCTGTCATTTGTAATGGCCGCTCCCCAAGCATCGTCAGCCATCCTCATGATCATAGGATCCTGGTCTGCTGGAATACTCGTGCCTTGAGCATCTACAGGTGTTGCTGGCTCAAAGGCTAAAGAAGGAAAATTTGTTAAGTTCCAAGCTTGAAAATTAGCAGTTGCTCCAGTAAGCATCGCTTGTTTATCAAAAGCATAAACAAAAGCGACTCCTCCTTGATTGGTTGTTAAAACATAACTATCTCCCCATACTCCAATTTTTGGATAATCCGGGAAAGCGGTAAAATCAAATTCGTAAATCCAATAAGATCCCAATGGATCACTGGTCTGAGATATAGCAAAGATCATCCCTTGATTTCCTGCTATATTGGGTTTAAACTCAGTAAGTAACCATCGTTGTGCCAATTGGTCATACAAAACGATAGGATCTCCTGATCCATTTATACCCGTCAATGATTCTAATAAGGTTTCGCCAATTAAAACCGTTCCAGATTTGTCCCATATGGCTACTTGGCCTCCAACACCTGCACCATCATTTGTCATCTGAATTACATGATTGGGTCCAACATCTAGTGAAGGGTCACCTGGGTAAAAATTGCCGTCTGAGGCTATTCCATTCCAGCCACCTAAAATAGAACCATGACTTCTTTCATTTTCATTATTGTACTTTTTTTGCCAAAATGGATCATCACCAACAGGTAATGCATTTGGGTTTGTAAAACTATTCAGTTTCCAATCCTTCTTAGGATGGTATCCTGTTCTGTCTACAGTATTTCTATCCTTTCCAGTAATAGCAGAAGGTGTGTGTGTAAGCAGTGGCTGCGAAAGAAAAGGGCTAGCCTTTTCATTGTAGTCTGCTTTCAAAGAGACTTCTGTTTGTGCATTCAATTCAGAATGAAACATGGAAAGAACTGAAATGAACATAAACATCATTTTCAATTTGTTCATATTGAGTTTTTAAATAGATAATAAAATATACTCTTGATCCTTGTTTCAGGGACCAGTTAAGTATTAAAAAATAATAATGGGGTATCAGTTTTTTCGCACTGATCACATTGATGTAATATGATCAGTGCGAAAATTAGATGTCAGTAAGATTTGAAGGTAAATTCATTTTCAAAGATTTATTGGTTTAAGAATTTGGACGTATTCTTTTATGTGATTTTTTTATAGATGCATCACTCATCTCATTACTTAAACTATAAATAATTACTTGAAAATTAAAGCTTAGTTACCAAATATCACCCCAAAGGATGATGGGCTTTAACGCTTTTTTCTAAAAACAGAGAATTTTTTGTTTAAAACAAATCAATCCTGTGAAACTTGCATTCAAGTGGTCCATTAAAAAGAACCAATTTTTTTGATGCTTTAAGACCTATTTTTTTCATAGCTTCAAAATTCGAACTGATGATCCATGCAGTCGATCCTTTGCAATTTTGTTTGAGATAATCTCCTATTTCTTGATATAAAAGATCCATATCATCTTCTTCTCCTATTCTTTCACCATAAGGCGGATTAATCACAATGGTAGAACCTTCTGGAATGCCTTCCAACTCCTTGAAGTCTACATTTGATAGTTCGATATTTCTAGCAAAATTGAAGCTGAGAAAAGTTTGTCTAGCAATTTCTTTAGCTTCTGGGTCGATATCATTTGCCATTATTTGAATATCATTTTCTATAATCTTGCTTTTGGCTTCTTTTTGGATTCTTCTCCATAGACCATTATCAAAATTTGGCCAATGCTTAAAAGCGTAATTGGTTCTTCTGATTCCAGCTGGAATATTATTTGCAATCATGCTGGCCTCTAATGGAAGAGTCCCAGAACCACACATGAAGTCTACAAAAGGACTTTTTTTGTTCCATCCCGACAACAAGACCATGCCTGCAGCAAGCACCTCATTGAGTGGCGCTTGGTGTCCTTGAATTCGATATCCTCTTTGATGTAAAGAATCACCCGTACTATCAATCGATATATTTACATTGTCACCACTAATTTGAAGATCAAATTTCAAGTCTGGTTGCTCAGTGTCAATAGATGGTCTCCTGCCCATCTTTTTTCTAAAATGATCACAAATGGCATCTTTCAATTTTAATGCTACATAATGAGAATGTGTAAAATAACTCGAGTTAACCGTTGAAGAAATGGCAAAAGTATTTGAGCTGCTTAGATGTTGCACCCATTTATAATCCATCGCTCGATAATAAAAATCTTTTTCATTTCTAGCGTAAAATTTTACAATAGGAATTAAGACTCTGATAGCGACTCTTGAGAGATAATTAATTTTATAAACCAATTCATAATCTCCATCGCAACTCACAGCCCTTCTTAATATTTGGATGTCTTTGCCTCCTAAGTCTTTTAATTCTTCTGCGAGAACCTCCTCAAGACCTTGCATCGTTTTTACTATTATTCTCAATATTGCCTATTTTAAGAAAATGAAAAGTATTTTTAACATATCTATAATAACTAAATACCCTTGCATTTAGCATATTTATATCAAATCTAACCAAATAGCTTATGAGATATTTAATACTGTTGCTTTTTTTAAGCGCAACCATCACATCATGTGATAAAGATCCCATCTTAGAAGATGAACTATACTACGATGGAGCCAATTCCAATGCTCCAAATTTTGATGCCGGATTATTTGTTCCAGCAGTCGAATTCCCCTCAAGTTTTCTTAATGATTATTCAGGTGAAGAAATTCGTGCAGTCAAATTTTACATGTATGAAGCTCCTGTAAGTGCAGAAGTCGTTATATATAATAGTGACCAAGGAGACTTTCCCGGTACGGAAATTTATAGAGGATCTTATAGTTCACTTCAACCAGGCGCATGGAATGTTCATGTACTGAGTGAGGGTTTAGTGATTGATGGGAATAGCCTTGTAATTGGCATTAGCATAGAAAATGATGAAACAAAGCAAATCATGGGTTGCGACGCAGGTCCAAGAGATTCTAGAGGAGGAGATTGGCTTTTCGAAGATTCTGATAACGATTGGCTGAGTTTCCTTGATCGCTCCACTGATAGCATCAATTGGAATATTAGAGCAGAACTAAGATAAAGTTTATATAGCAAGGCACTTTTCTATAATGTGCCTTGCTACTATTTTTTTATCCAATGATTAATTCGATCTTCAAGTATCTTTAAAGGAACACATCCTGATTCTAAAATGATATTATGAAACTGCTTAATATCAAATCCATCCCCTAAAGTTTTTTCTGCCCGAGCTCTGAGTTCTAACAATTTTAATTGCCCAATTTTATAGGACAAGGCTTGTCCTGGCATGGCCATGTATCTTTCAATTTCGGAAATAATGCTGGCTTCAGACTCTGCTTCGTTATCTAAAGAATATTGGATGGCTTTTTCTCTTGACCAGCCCTTCGAATGAATTCCCGTATCGACAACTAGTCGAATGGCTCTATGCATTTCAGCTCCTAGCATTCCAAAATATTGATAGGGATCTTCATAAAGTCCCAATTCTTTCCCTAGGGATTCACAATACAAAGCCCATCCTTCACCATAGGCACTATACCATAAGGTTTTCCTAAAATCAGGTAGGGAAGTATTTTCTTGTTGTAGAGAAATCTGATAGTGATGTCCTGGAATGGCTTCATGTAAAAATAAATCTTCATCACTATAAATATTATACTTACGTACATCAGGAATAGGTACATAAAAAATGCCAGGTCGAGAGCCATCTAAAGAACCTGGATTGTATTCTGCACTTGCTGAACTTTCTCTAAATTTTTCAGTTCTTCTAACTTCAAAATCTGCTTTCGGCCTAAGATCAAAAAGGCGATCCAATTGTGGAATCATTTTCTCATGAATCTTATTGAAATTGTCAATAACCTCTTGTGGGTCTGTAAATGGCATTAAACTCTTCTTATTCCTGACATGATCGAAAAAGGATTTTAAGTCACCTTCAAAGCCTATTTGCGCTTTAATTTTTTCCATTTCAGATCGAAGTCGTGCAACTTCAGATAAGCCCAGTTGATGAATTTCATCTGCAGTCATATCTGTTGTTGTGTATTTCTTGATCATGTGTTGATACCATTCTGCTCCGTTCTCATAGCTACCAATTCCAGAACTTGTCCTTCCTTTAGGTAAATATTCTTCCTCCATAAATTGAGCTATTTTATCATAGACAGGCATGATTTTATTTTGTACCATATCCTCATATTGAGAACGCAATTCCATGCTCACATTTTCAGGAATATCAGCAGGCATATTTTTTATGGGACGATAAAATAAATGGTCTTCTACAGAACCTCCACTCAAAGAACTAAACTGTGGAATGACTTTTTCAATTAAAGGTTTTGGCAGTACAATTCCTCTTGACATTCCTTCTTTCATATTTTCTACTGCCGAATTGCACCAATCCAAATATCCGTCAACTCTTTTGAGCCAGTCACGATAATCTTTTTCATTTTTAAAAGGTTGTGATGAAGCTCCACTAGCCAATTGTCCCATATATAAATTAACAGACCACATTTGATCGATAGGACTTAAGTGCATGGGATATTTTAGTTCGTCTAAAGCAATACTTGCTTCCCAGTGCAAAACATCCCAGCTTAATTGATCTTCTTCATCTAAGACTGATCTGTCTGATTCATTTAACTGATCGAGAATACTTTGATAATAAGTTTTGGTATCCGATCTATTTTCATTTGAAATGTTATTGACAAATAAATCATTGTAGCGATCATCACCAGAGGATGTAGCCGCTATGGGATTCATTTGTAAATAACTTTCATGGTAATCGATTAGCTGATTTTGAAAGCTTCTTTTGATGTCGATATTTTTTGCCCCATCGTCACAAGAAATAATGAAAGTCATGCTAGTGAGAATAATTAGGGATTTAATGATCTTGGTCATAATTAATATTTTAAGGTACAATTGAAGGACATGATAAGCCCAATTATAGCTAAATAAGGATAATGTAAAATAATACTATCTTGTCATTCAACATCTTTTAGGACATACATTTTGAAAATACATCACCGCAATATAAAGGATCATTGTTCAGTCGAGCAATATCTCCTGCTACAATGCATTTCTCATTTTGTGTATAGAAACAGGGCTAAGGAAATCAATGAAATCCTTAAGAGTGGATTTAATTGGGAGAAGCTTCTAGAAGAAACTAAAAAGCATTCTGTCCTGCCTATTTTGCAAAGCTTTTTATTTAATGATATTAATTCAGTTGGCCCGAATAGATTAAAAGGGATTAAAAAAAGAAGGGAATTCTTTTTAAATAGAAATCGAGATTTATTAAATGAAACGTCGAGAGTACAAGCTCGTTTCGCAGAAGAAAATATTTTGATTGTTCCTTATAAAGGGGCTTGTCTTACCGCTCAGTTTTACAAAAATTTAAGTCAACGAATTGCTTCAGATTTAGATTTTGCAATTGATTTAAAACACTATGCCGCAGTTAAAAGAATAATGCCTCAATTAAATTATGAAGAATCTAAAGGCTCTT
Source organism: uncultured Saprospiraceae bacterium (assembly GCA_937961455.1). Classification (GTDB taxonomy): domain Bacteria; phylum Bacteroidota; class Bacteroidia; order Chitinophagales; family Saprospiraceae; genus CALGNN01. Next base: position 8,441 of record CALGNN010000046.1, on the reverse strand, counting down.
GGAATGAAGATGATGCAAAGAAAAATAGGAATTTTTATCTGGACTATCCATGGAATTTATACCACGATGGAAAATTGAAATACAATACCGAATTTCATTGGCAACCCTCACATGAAGTATTGCATACACCTTTAGCGTTTAAGCAATTGTTTCATAAACTACAAGACTTTAATTGGCAAGGAAATCAGATTAGAATGTTTCCAAAAATTGAACATGCACTGGTAAGCATGGTCCATCACGGACATGTTGATTGTTGGGATAAGTTGAAACATTTTGTTGATTTGGCCATGATTCATAGTAAGATGAACGCCAAAGAAAAAATAGTTTTAGCAAGTCTTGCAGAACAGAATGGCATTGGTAAATCTTACAAACGTGGTCTTCAAATAATGCGTTTCTTCTTATCTAATAAAGCAGAAGCTATTGACAATAAAACATTGAATTTTAGCAAAGAAATATTGAAAGGTACTTTAATTGGAAATTGGTCTGAGTCTCCAAAGAAGATTAAATACTATTTACAAAATCAAGATAATTTTAAAGCAAAGGTTTCAAGCTTTTCGAGAATTGTGAAATTTAAATTGCGCTTTTAATTTTTTTATAAAAATTCAGAAAGCTCTAACCATCGTTCTTCTTTAGTGTTGATTTCGTTATTAATTTCTCCAAGTTCTATTGACAGTTTTTCAATATCTGTTCCTTCAATATCTTGCGCTACAAACATCTGATTAATCGCTGTTTTCCTTTTTTCTAATTGATCAATTCTTTTTTCAATATCCTGCAATTCTTTTTTCTCTAAGTAGCTCAGCTTTCTTACAGGCTCTACTAATTCCTCTTTTTTCTCTTTGGGTTTAGTTGGTTTGTTTTGTACTTTTTTCTCATGCTCTTTTTGAAGGCGATAGGAATTATAATTGCCATTGTAATCTTTTACCTTACCATTACCTTCTAAGATAAAAAGATGATCAACCAACTTATCCATAAAAAAACGATCATGTGATACTATGATTAAACATCCAGTAAATTGAAGAAGGAATTCTTCCAAAATATTGAGTGTCATTATATCCAAATCATTTGTTGGCTCATCTAGGATAAGAAAGTTTGGATTTTGCATCAATATAGTCAGAAGATGTAAACGCCTTTTTTCTCCTCCTGATAACTTACTTACATATACGCGTTGTTGAGAACGTGGAAATAAGAATCTTTCTAATAATGATTCTGCTGTCATTTTCTTTCCTTTCTCTAAAGGAATATATTCAGCTATTTCTCTGACCACATCAATGATGGTTTTGTCATTTGCCAGATCAAGTCCATCTTGACGATAATGACCAAATTGGACAGTCTCACCAATTATCACTCTGCCGGTGTCGGGCTTCAACTCTTGAGTCATGAGTTTTAATAGTGTACTTTTTCCGCTTCCATTTTTGCCAACAATACCAACCCTTTCACCCTTTTTAAATTTGTAACTGAAGTTTTTAATAAGAACCAAATCATCATAAGCCATCGAAATATCTCTGCATTCTAAAATCTTGCCTCCCAGTCTTTCAGACTTTATCATCAGTTGTACCTCACCATCATCTCGCTTTACATGCGCCCGCTCTTTTACTCCGTAAAAATGATCAATTCTGGATTTAGCTTTGGTCCCTCTTGCTTTAGGCTGTCTCCGCATCCATTCCAATTCTTTCTTAAAGAGCTTTTTGGTTTTTTCTAATACAGCTGCTTCATTAAGCAATCTAGAAGATCGTTTTTCTAAAAAATCAGAATAATTTCCTTGGTAAGAATACATTTTACCTTGATCCAATTCTACAATTTCATTACAGATACGCTCTAAGAAATATCGATCGTGCGTTACCATAAATAAGGTGAGCTTAGACTTCTGTAAAAACGCTTCCAGCCATTCTATCATTTCAATGTCTAGGTGATTGGTTGGCTCATCTAGTATAAGAAAATCAGGCTCCTCTATTAAGATTTTGGCCATGGCCACTCGCTTCTTTTGTCCACCTGATAGGATGTGTATTTTTTGATGAATGTTGGAAATTTTCAATCTGAAGAGAAGCTCTTTAACTCGGGCTTCCATATCCCAAGCTTTCAAAGATTCCATCGCCAAACTGCTAGATTCTATTTCTTTATCTGAGCCAATATGCAGCGCCATCTCGTAAGATTTAATCGCTTCTATTTGTGGATTATCCATCGAAAAAATTTCTTCGATGATGGAGGCTTGAGGATTTAGTTCAGGCTCTTGCCAAAGAAAAGATATCCTTAAATCTTTTGCAATTTGAATTTTGGCCTGTTCTCCTTCAATATCTTCTTGCCCTGCGATAATTTTTATGAGTGTGCTTTTACCTGTACCATTTTTAGCTACAAGTCCAATCTTATCTCCCTTTGAAATGGAGAGTGTAATTCCATCCAATATTATTTTTTCGCCAAATGACTTTGACGCATTTTCTATACTTAAATATTGCATAAGGCAAAACTAAGGAGTTTGAATCCTTATTAGAATAAATTGAGAAGATTAATTATAAAACTCTTCTACTTAATGGATAAAGAAATGTTTTTTGATCGCACCATGTTTAATCTAAATGTTCAAGTAGTGATACAATACCGGAGTCCGTATACAAGTTGATTTTTGAAGATTTAGCCCACTTGAAAATGTCTTCATCAGTTTTGAAATTATTTTTCAAGCCTTTTTTGTTGAGGAAAAAAGCATTCAGCTTCCCATCTTGTTCGAGGTAATAAGTCTCTTTTAAATTAAATCTTTGAATAGTTACTGTTTCTCCTGGTACGTTTTTTTCATGTTTCGCTATAGTACAATCAATCTTTTTAAATAAGCGGTATGTACTTCCTTCATATAATAACTGGACCAGTTGATTGGATAGTTTTTCATGAGGACTGTAAACGAAGCTTTGAGTATCCATCCAGCCTTTTTGATTTTTGCTTTGAGGAGCATTCTGAACGACCATTTTGGCAATTTTGCGCACGTCGAATTCAATGTATTTATCATCCTTTTTTAATTCCAGAGCATTTTCATAAGCATTAAAATTCATTAATATTTTTTCTACAACGCTGCCATCTTTTAACTGAATATTTGCTGCTACCCAATCCTCGTAGTAATAGGGGCTTCCTTTAATTTCTGGGTACCTATTTTCCTCAATAGGCAGTGCATTTGAAAATTTTATATTATCCTGAGTGAATGCTGAAATGCTAATAAGAACGAACGCTATGGTTTGTATTAATTTCATTTACTTGATTTATAAACAATTTATTACAATTTCTTTCTACCATCAACGGTATTAAATATCTTAACAAATATTTATAACTACTTTATGAAGAAGTATGCAAAACCTCAGGATTATTTTGACGAAACCGAAGGTTTCCAAAAGGAGGTCTTAACAAAGGTACGTGATGTCCTAATATCTTGTGACTTAGAAGAAACCATAAAATGGTATATGCCTGCATATTTATGTGATGGTAAGAATATAATAGGTTTAGGAGCCTTTAAAAAATGGGTGTCCATTTGGTTTCATCAGGGCGTATTTTTATCTGACCCAGCTAAAAAACTTATAAATGCGCAGGAGGGAGTTACAGCTGGCATGCGCCAATGGAGAATATTAGAAGGAGAAGATATTCCTCTCAATCAACTTCGTTCATATATTGAAGAGGCGATAAGTAATTCACGAGAAGGGTTGGAGATTAAACCCCAACGAAAGAAAACAGGTCCTGTAGAAATTCCTGATCTTTTAAAACAGGCATTTCATGACACTCCTGGACTGAAAGCGAAATATGAACTTTGTACAGAAGGTATGAAAAAAGAATATTGTAATTATATTACTGATGCAAAAAGAGCGGAAACAAAACTTAAGAGACTTAAAAAAATCATTCCACTCATTGAACAAAGAAAAAGAATTTATTAAAAGCACACTATGAAAAATATCCTAAGTTGTTTTCTTGTACTCTTTCTATTGATTTCTTGTAAACAAGAAGAAAACAAAACACAGACACCACCTTTTGAAGAGCAAAGCAGAACGGATCTAAAAGATCCTAAGACCCAAAGTCTTTTTAATGGAAAAGATTTAGATGGTTGGACGATATATGGTACTGAAAAATGGTACGTAGAAAATGGAATTTTAATTTGTGAATCTGGTCCAGATAAGGAGTATGGATATCTAGGCACAAATAAAAAGTTTAAAGACTTTGATCTTTTTGTAGAATTTAAGCAAGAGGCTGATGGCAATAGTGGAATATTTTTTAGGTCCTCAATCGAAGGAACAAAAATTTCAGGATGGCAGGCAGAGGTCGCTCCTCCTGGAAGTAATTCTGGCGGTATTTACGAATCTTACGGAAGAGGATGGTTAATCAAGCCTGACCCTGAAAAAGATAAAGCCTTGAAAATGGGAGAATGGAATAAAATGCGAATTAAAGCGGTAGGGGATAATGTAACTACTTGGTTAAATGGCCAGGAAATGATTAATATCACAGATGAGAAGATTGGTGCAGCTGTCGGACAAATCGCTTTACAAATTCACGATGGTGGAGGGATAAAGGTTAAATGGAAAAACATCGATATCAAAGAGTTGTAATGCGAAGCTTCGTTTCGTTTGCCCTATTGCTCTTTCTATTTTCTTCTTGCGATAAACAAGAAAATGAATTACCAAATATCATTTACATTCTTGCTGATGACTTAGGTTATGGAGAGTTAGGATGTTACGGTCAAGAAATCATTGAGACACCTAATATTGATAAGCTTGCAAGCGAGGGTATGAAATTTACCCAGCATTATTCTGGTGCTCCTGTTTGTGCACCAGCAAGATGCGTTTTATTGACAGGTCAACATAGTGGCCATGCGTATATCAGAGGAAACGATGAATGGAAAGAGCGTGGAGAGGTATGGAGTTATGAGGCAATGTTTAAAGATCCTAATTTAGAAGGGCAGAGACCTTTGCCAGATTCAATTGCACTACTCTCGGAATTAATAAAGCAAGCTGGGTATACAACTGGAATGGTCGGAAAATGGGGTTTAGGTGCACCCTTAACGAATAGCGTTCCCAATAAACGAGGCTTTGATTATTTTATGGGATATAATTGCCAAAGGCAGGCTCATACGCTTTATCCCATGCACTTATGGGAAAATGAAAAGAAGGTGATATTGCAAAACAAGATGATCCCACCTCATTCGAACTTAGCTGAAGATGCAGACCCAAATGATCCTAAAAGTTATGATGATTACAATCTGAATGATTATGCACCAGCTCTGATGCATGATGCTGCAATGAAATTTGTCGAAGCTCAAGATGGTCCATTCTTTTTATACTATGCTAGTCCACTTCCACATGTGCCACTGCAGGCACCTAAGAAATGGGAAGATTATTATCGAAAGAAATTGGGGGCAGAAGAAGCTTACACTGGAAAGGGATATTTTCCCGCCTTAACACCTAGAGCCACTTATGCAGCTATGATCTCTTACTTAGATGAGCAAGTAGGTGATCTCGTCCGACTGCTGAAAGAAAAGGGTATATATAATAACACCATTATTATGTTTTCTAGCGACAATGGACCGAGTTATGCTGGTGGCGCAGACACACCTTTTTTTGATTCTGCTAAACCCTTTAAAACAACGTATGGATGGGCAAAGGGATTTTTGCATGAAGGTGGAATAAGGGTTCCTTTCATAAGCTCATGGCCAAATAAAATAAAAGCAGGCAGCAGTTCCGATCATATCTGCGCTTTCCAAGATGTGATGCCGACCTTGTTGGAATTAATAGGTAGCGAGATTTATGCTCCTGATGGAATTAGTTTTGCCCCAACGCTTTTACAACAGACACAGAAAGCACACAAATACTTATTTTGGGATTATCCAGAATATGGCTATCAACAAGCAGTCAGGATGGGGGATTGGAAAGGAATTAAAAAGGAGCTCCGTAAAACAGAAGCTGAAATTGAATTGTATCATCTTCCGACTGACATTCAAGAATTGAATAATGTAGCTCATAAACATCCTGACATCGTTCAAGAAATTGCAGCAATAATGAAAGCTGAAAGAACAACTCCACAAATAGAAAAATTCAAAATTCCTCTTTTAGATAACTGAGCAATTTTTAAATGCCTAAGCTTTATAACATTTACAATTAATAGTGAAGCCATAGATGGTCCTCTTTTGTTGTTTCAGGCAATAAACTTAGGATGAAAGAAAATGAATCTTATTTTATCCTCTTAAAAGTATAGGTCATTTTCCCTATTTTTCAAGCTTTCCATCATTTAATATCTCATATAATAGCATTCACAAACAAAAGGATGTAACTTATAGAAAGGACGTTCAATCAGCTTAGATTGAATATCGACACTTTATAGAATATAAATATCAACCGGTTTAGACCGCAGCTAAAAAATGCAAGTGATGTAGATATACATGTAGGAAACGATTGTTTCTTATTATGTTGGCGTTTCAATTAATTTTGGGGTTTATCGAGTCCTATGATACAATCATAGGACTCTTTTATTTTTTACATGTATTAGTGTAGAATCACCTTATCTTTATTAAGTTCAAAAGCATCACTTCATGAAAGCACTTGTATTACAAAATGATAAATCTTTAGAAGTAATCGAACAAGATATTCCTCAACTGAATGCTCAGGAAGTCTTGGTGTCCATCAAAGCATCTGCACTAAATCATCGAGAATTGTGGATCGCAAAAGGCATGTATCCAGGTATGCAACTACCGTGTATTCTGGGTGCGGATGGCGCTGGTATCATCACAAAAATTGGGAGTGAAGTTGAAGCGTCATTTATGGATAAAGAAGTTATCATTTATCCAGCCTATGATTGGGGAGAAAATGAGGATGCACCCAAGAAAAGTTTTAGAGTTTTGGGCATGCCTGATCCCGGCACTATGGCAGAATATATAAAGGTGCCCATTTCTAGTATTCATGCAAAACCTTCCTATCTAAGTTGGGAGGAGGCTGCTGCACTTCCTGTAGCATACTTAACAGCATGGCGCGCACTGACTAAGCATGGCAAATTACAAAAGGATCAGAGTATATTAATTACAGGAATAGGAGGTGGTGTTGCCCAAGCAGGTTTGGCATTCGCAAAAGCCATGGAGGCAAAAGTATATGTAACCAGTTCAAGTGAAGATAAAATAGCGCAGGCGAAAGAGAGAGGAGCTACAGCTGGAGTAAATTATAAAGATGAAGAATGGCACCTACAGCTCAAAGAGCGATCTGATGGTATTGATATGGTCTTAGACAGTTCTCCATCGGAAAATCTTGACAATTATTTCAAGTTTATGAAATATGGAGGCAAAATCGTGGCTTATGGATCTACAGGCTCAAGAAAAACTACCATAAATATTAGCAAATTCTTCCTTAGACATATTCAATTCATAGGAACAGCCATGGGCTCACCCAGAGAATTTCAAGCTATGTTGGATTTTATGGAGCTCAATAATATTAAGCCAAGTATAGATAGCAGCTACGATTTTCTTAACATTAAAGAGGCTTTTGCAGCATTAGCGAGTGGAAATCAATTGGGTAAGATCGTAATCAGACATTAGCCATATTTTATTTAATTAAAATGAGCACCAAAAAGCCTTTTGTTAAATAGATATTTATCTATATTTGCAATCCCTAAAAATTCAGTACTCATTGGTGACGTGGGTGAGTGGCTGAAACCACTGGTTTGCTAAACCAGCGTACTCAGAAATGGGTACCGGGGGTTCGAATCCCCCCGTCACCGCAAAAGAAATTTAGGAATGTAAATGAACATTCTTTACTTTGAGATAGTTAATGGTTAGAATGTGAACTCAAAACTCACACTCAATCTCAGACTAATATTCGGGGTGTAGCGCAGTCCGGTTAGCGCACCTGCTTTGGGAGCAGGGGGTCGCAGGTTCGAATCCTGCTACCCCGACAATACTTTAAAGGTCATTGACAAAGTCAATGACCTTTTTTATTTTTTATAGCGTTGAAAGCCAACTTTCAAAAGCGATAAAAAAAATAAAAAAGTTCAAGCCATCGGCTTGAACTTTAAAGTATTGTCACTACCACCGACCAGGATGGGCGGAGCCAATCCTGAAAGCATAACAGTTGATTTGTAAAGAGCTTTCAAAAGCAATAAAAAAGTCAAGCCATCGGCTTGAACTTAAAAGTATTGTCACCACCACATTTCAGGATGGGCGCAGCCAATCCTTTAAGCACAAAGTTGATTTGTAAAGAGCTTTCAAAAGCGATAAAAAAAATAAAAAAGTCAAGCCTTGGATTCTTTGCAGTCGCTAAGAATTATAAATAAATTTCTTCCCTTAAACCTTAAACCTTAAACCTTAAACCTTAAACCTTAAACCCTAAACCCATAATCCCTAATTCACCACCACCTCATCAATAAAAAGCCAACACCCTCCACCTGGATTCGGATGCCAAGGAGGATTGACCAAATGACTTTCCAATTCCACTCTAACGTATCTG
>CALGNN010000045.1 GCA_937961455.1 uncultured Saprospiraceae bacterium | reverse complement strand
TTAAAAAAAGTCAAAATTCCTATGGGTAGTAATTTTGGATTTTTGACTTCTGATAAAGATCCTATTCCAGTATCTAAGGGTAGGGACTACTTAATTGATGCTGCTGATTTTGCTGTGGATTTTTTAAAAGATCGATCTGAGGAAGGATTTTTTTTAATGGTAGAAGGTTCGCAAATCGATTGGGGTGGTCATGCTAATGATATAGACTATGTAACGAGTGAGTTTTTAGAATACAATAAAATAATTGGAAACATTCTAGACTTTGCTGCTGCTGACGGAGAAACGCTTGTGGTGATTACAGCAGATCATGAAACAGGAGGCTTGGCGATCAACCCAGGTTCTAATGAACAAAAAATTGAAGCAGCTTTCACTACAGATAAACATACTGCCACTATGGTACCTATCTTTGCTTTTGGTCCGGGGGCCGAAAATTTTGCAGGTATTTATGATAATACACAGATCTATCATAAAATGCGCAAAGCATTGGCTTGGTAAATTATGTCAAAGAGAAAAGTCTATACTTTCAATTCAGAGCTCATAAATTTTTACGGAGATCTGTGGCATTTTCATCTAAAAGTGCCAGTGACGATCTATGATAAATTTAAAAAGGAAGACGATCTAAGGGTGGTCGTCAGAGTGAATGACTTGGTTGAATGGCAGGCTGCAATAATGCCGAGTGGTCAAGATTATTACTTTATTAATATCAACAAGGCGAATCGAAAAAAACTGAAACTAGAACTGGGAGATCAAGCAGAAGTTCAAATTTGGAAAGATGAAAGTAAGTATGGTCTTCCTATGCCAGAGGAGTTTGATGAATTATTAAAAATGGATCCTGAAGGTAATGAGGTGTTTCATAAGCTTACTCCTGGGAAACAGCGAGCATTGCTTTTTATCATTGGAAAACCGAAGAGCTCTCAGTTAAGAATTGAAAAAGGCGTAGTTGTAGTGGAGCACTTAAAAAGAAACAAAGGCAAAATTGATTTTAAACAGCTCAATATTGACTTTAGAAAAGCCAAAGAATAATTACAAGTGACGTTCCGCGTGATATGAACTACGAACTAGCGGACCACTCTCTACAAAATCAAAACCTCTTTTATAGCCCTCTTCTTCATACATTTTAAAGATATCAGGATGTACATATTCAGCAACTTCAAGATGCATTTTTGTAGGTTGTAAATATTGTCCAATGGTGACAACGTCACAATCATGTTCTCGTAGATCATCAAGAATCTCCATGACTTGATCTTTTGTTTCACCAAGACCTACCATGAATCCAGATTTGGTTCTTTTGCCAGCGTCTTTAGTTCTTTTGATTTGCTCTAGACTTCTGTCGTACTTGGCTTGAGGTCTTACTTTTCGATACAGTTCTCTTACAGTTTCCATGTTATGAGAAACTACTTCTTGACCAGCACTGATCATTCGATCCAAAGCGTCCCATGTAGCTCTGACATCTGGTATGAGTGTTTCTATGGTTGTTTCAGGGCTAAATTCTTTAGTGAGCCTTACGGTATGATACCAAATTTCTGCTCCACGATCTTTGCGTTCATCTCTGTTTACTGAGGTAATTACTGCATGCTTGACTTGCATGAGTTTTATGGCTTCAGCTACTCTTCGTGGTTCATCTTCATCATACTCTGGAGGTCTTCCTGTTTTAACAGCACAGAAAGAACATGATCTGGTACAAGTGTTTCCTAAGATCATGAAAGTTGCGGTACCAGCACCCCAGCATTCTCCCATATTGGGACAACTTCCACTTTGACAAATGGTGTGGAGTTTATACTCATCTACCAATCTTCTGACTTTCTTGAATTCTTCTCCGATAGGGAGTTTTACTCTCAGCCAATCTGGTTTTCTCCTTTTAGGAGCACTATTTACCACAGGTAAATCAAACATATTTTCGTATTAGGATCTTTTACCGAACTGCAAAGATACATACAGATTAACAAAAAACGGCCGATTTATGTTGCCAACCATTATTGGAATTTTTCTAATGAATAAATCAGTAGTTACACCAGCTTCAATTGCCCGCACATATTTATCAAATGCACCGGGTGCAAAATGAGCTCCAGCTTTGAAGTGCAAGCCTGGACTAACCTTTGATTGAAAAATACCTTTTGTGAAGGGAGCAGGTCCTTTTATTTTTTGAAGATCAAGAAAATCTTCAGCTGTTTCATCATTATACGCGTAGTAATTGTCCTCACTATTAATGTCAGAATCTGTTCTATCTAATTGAAGGAAATAAGGCTTTAGCAAACCTAGGGTCGGGCCAAATTGATAATTGATGCCAATGACCAATCCTTTGCGTTTTTCTTTTTCTGAGAAATATCTCTTATTCCCTAAACCCGCTCTTAATACGAAGAGGGAGTTTTGCTTTCCGTATACAAAAGAATTAACTGAGCGTAAAACAGAAACCGAATTTTGATATCTAACTCCTTGTTTTATTTCTTTTTTGTGCTTAATTCTTCCGAGCTCTACATTAAAGTATCGTGTCTTGTAATAGGTTTTAATTTGACCTTTTGTGTAGCCAATACTGTAGCCCGTATTTTGCAATTTAAATTCAAGAAATTTCTCATTGTTGTACACGACGCCAAGTATGGCATTGAAGTCCTGAGGCTTAGGTTCAATAGTGTTTTGTGCAACTAAACTTGTTGAACAAAAAACGACTAAAAATAAAATTTGACTTATTAACTTCATGTATCTAAAAGAGAAAGTTTAATATACTCATAAACATTGAATATTACAACGCAACAAATCAAACAGGCGTATGGTTGTCGCCAATTTATTCAACCGTCGTGAGTGTTGCAGTTCTTCTGGGATTTTTTGCTTTTACTTTTTTCAAGCCCATTTTTCTTTTCATTCTTTTAATAATAAAAGTTCCAATGATGGTTGGTAATATCCAAGGTATCGCAATTAAGGATCCTGTGAAAATACCGCCCATCAAAGTAGACGCTCCAAAGGCAAAAAATGCGGTATATGCAGCGATACCCGTTCCTACTAAACCTTCGATATGTTCTTCAAGCCAAGATTTTTCTACTGCATGATTATTGAAGATGTTTCCAAAGGTGGATACGACACCTAATATGCCAAAGATTAAAAGTAAGATAGCTTCCCCTTGTATGCTTAATAAGACAGACCAAAGAATCAAGCCTAATCCTGAAATGAATATGGAATAATTAAGTGCTTTTTGAATTTTTCGCACTTTATCAGAGATGGATTTTTTATGTTTTAGGATCACCATTCCATACCATAAAGGTTGCGCCGTAAGTAAAGATAGAAACCCAAGAAAGCCCGCTACGATAAATCTTCCTCGGATGACATTTAGAATAGAAAGTACAAATGCTGATAATACCACCATCCACATAAGAATGACATAGATTTTTCCAATTTTAGCGTGAATGTCTCCACCTTTTTTTACAAAGACTGGGATCCAAAAAACTACAAGACTTAAAGAACCAACGATGATATGTGCCGTTAAAAGTATGCTAAATAAGTTTTCCATAATTATAATTTTACCGCAAACTAAGGGCAGAAATTCGAAGACTCAAGTAATGTTGATAGACAGGAAGAAATGTTGATGAATGGTAATGAATATTGATGAAATGCTTGTTTTGTTGACGAATGACAAAGCAGATTTTAGCGAAATTCCTTGATATATTTTCGCGAAACAGGTACGGTATCATCAATTTCTTCAAAATGAAGCTTAAGTCCTTGTGCATTACCACTTACGGATTGAATTTTACTAGGATTGACCAGAAAAGATCTATGACAACGCTTAATTTGATGGTCGTTTAATGCTTCTTCGACTGCTGAAATCGTATTTCTATGTAATTCTTTCGAAATGCTATTATCCGTATTGCGATAACATATAGAAACATAGTTTTGCATGGCTTCAACATATATTATACTATCAACAGCCAGTTCGAAAGATTTTGTAGAATTTTTAATGGGTAGTGCAACACTTGCTGTTGATGCTTTTGGAACAGAAGTATGAACAATTTTACTGGCGATATCCTGATTGGCCTTCAAATTTTTAATCAAGTTAAATGAACCAAATCCAACAATGGGGAAGATGCCAACGGCAATGGTATTTCTCAACATCCAAGAGAATGAAGTATCGTATCCCTCATCGCCAAACAAGATGTTTACGTAAGCATAATTTGCAATAGCAATACATAAGACCAATAAAAGTGTTGAAATGAGCCATTTCCAAAACACCCAATCCAATTGGTCTTTTCTTATTCCTAAAATATATTTTTGAATGGATTCAAAAACAATCACCGTTACACAAGAGATGCAACCAAATAAGACAGCATATTTATAAGTTTCTCCTCCTACTTCATTTAAACCAAAGGGGATGAATAAAATAAGTATAGCAATCACTATTAGACCAGTAACCAGTGATCCTATAACGATGGATCTAAAATCATCTTTATCAGGATAAGGTTGGTGTAAAAAAGCGATAAGTTGCTGAAGCATCTTGTTAAAAAAATAATATAGGTATAATAATAATGAATAAAAGCTAAGAAATAATAGCCTAAGATTAATTGATCTCAAATAAACTCCTTCGTACCAATAATGGCTCAGTTAAGTGCAAATGGTATTTTAATGATAATGCTACATTGCTCTATGTATAATTCACTAAATTTAAATTATGATTCATGACCTTTCCAAAACAAACTCTATTGCCAATACTTTTGTCAAAGAATTGAGAGACGTATCTATTCAAACAGATCGTATGAAGTTTCGAAAAAATCTCGAAAGGCTTGGGAATATTTTTGCTTATGAGATTAGCAAAACCCTCCACTTTGAAGAGGAAGAAACTGAAACCCCTTTGGGTACAGATAAAACCATGCTTGTCCAAGATGAAATCGTTTTAGCTTTTATATTACGAGCAGGACTCCCACTTCATACGGGCATGTTAAATTTTTTCGATAAGGCAGATAGTGCCTTTGTATCCGCATACAGGCAGCACCACAAGGATGGAAGTTTTGATGTCCACTTGCAATATGTCAATACGCCTAATCTAGATGGAAAAGTTTTGATCATTGCAGACCCCATGCTTGCAACTGGAGTTTCATTTGAAAAATGTATTGATGCATTATTAGATTATGGCACCCCAAAGGTTGTGCATATAGCTGCAATTTTGGTTTCTACATTTGGCTTGGATAGAATTAGAAGAAAATTTCCTGACGCACATATTTGGATAGCCGCTGAAGATGAAGAATTGACTGGCAAATCTTACATTGTTCCTGGTCTGGGCGATGCTGGAGATTTAGCCTTTGGTCAAAAAAGTTTTGAATAGAAATTATGAATTTATCCCCAACGATTTTACTTGTCGTCATAGTTGGCTATTTCTTGTTGTTGATGCTCATATCGTATCTAACTGGAAGGAATAGTGACAATAAGAGTTTTTTTCTAGCTAATAAAAAGTCTCCTTGGTATCTAGTTGCGATCGGGATGATCGGCGCTTCACTATCAGGAGCGACGTTCATATCGATTCCAGGGGCGATTGGTGCAGGAGGTACGAATCAAGCATTTGCCTATATGCAGATGGTCATGGGATATTTAGTAGGTTACTTTGTGATCGCTGCTATCCTGATGCCCGTATATTATAAAATGGGTCTGACATCGATCTACACATATTTGGAAAAACGTTTTGGCTTTTGGTCTCATAAAACAGGCGCTGCATTTTTCCTTTTCTCTAGAATCGCAGGAGCGTCGCTGAGAATTTATTTGGTTGCCATCGTCTTACAACAATTCATAACGGGGCCTTTTGGAATTCCGTTTTGGCTTACCGTCTTTTTAGCTATTGCTTTGATTTGGGTCTATACTTTTAGAGGTGGTATCAAGACGATCGTCTGGACTGATACGCTTCAAACCATTTGTATGTTGGTGGCGGTCTCTTTAACCATTCTAAGTATTGGAGATGCTTTTGGTGATAATATTGGCGGCCTAGTAGATCGAATAAAAGCCAGTGATTATTCTCAAATGTTTTTCTTTGATGGTGGATGGAATGACCCAAATAATTTTTGGAAGCAATTTATAAGTGGTGCTTTGATTGCCATAGCTATGACAGGTCTTGATCAAGATATGATGCAAAAAAATCTCACTTGCAAAAATTTAAAGGAAGCTCAAACTAATGTATTCTTCTTTAGTATCATTTTAATTTTTGCAAACATTTTGTTTTTGAGTTTAGGAGCACTCTTATATTTATATGCAGCTGAAAATGGAATTGCTATTCCAGAACGAACAGATCAATTGTATCCAACGATTGCCTTAAATCATCTGAGTCCGACGATTGGTATCGTATTTATTTTAGGACTAATTGCTGCAGCCTATTCTAGTGCGGATTCTGCATTGACTTCTTTGACTACTTCTTTTTGCGTAGATTTCCTCAATTTTGAAAAAGAAGATGAAAGAACAGACAGCGATAAAAAGAAGACAAGAATCAAAGTGCATGTGATGTTTTCATTGATCCTATTTGTTACAGTGATCATTTTTAATAGTCTTAATAATAAGGCTGTAATTAATAAGCTCTTTGAATTTGCAGGATACACTTATGGTCCGCTCCTTGGACTTTTCACCTTTGGTTTATTGACTAAAATTAAGATTAGAGATCAGTATGTGATTCCTGTTTGCTTGATTGCAACGACTTTGACAGTAATCGCTTTTTACAATTCAGAAGCATGGTTTGGTGGATTTACTTTTGGGTCGACTACGCTTGCATTAAATGCCATTTTAACGATGATCGGATTATATCTGATCTCTTATAAAACGAAAAAGCATACATGAGAAAAATCACAGAAGAAGATTCTCTGTACAGACACTTAGATAAAATGAGCACTCGTGAACTGCTCGATAGCATTAACACGGAGGATCAGAAGGTGGCATTGGCAGTCCAAAATGTGATTCCTGCGATAGCGCCATTGGTTGATGTCATCGCTCAAAAAATGGCAGCAGGGGGGAGACTGTTTTATATAGGAGCGGGTACAAGTGGAAGATTGGGAATTGTAGATGCTTCAGAGTGTCCTCCAACCTTTGGGGTGCCTCACGAATGGGTCATTGGTTTAATGGCGGGTGGAGATAAAGCGATGCGCAAAGCAGTTGAATTTGCAGAAGATGATGAAGACTTGGCGTGGAAAGATTTGTCTGAATATTATATTACTAATGAAGATGTGGTAATAGGAATTGCTGCATCTGGAACCACACCATATGTAGTTCGCGGTCTAGCTAAATGTAGATCTGAAGGAATTGTCACGGGATGTATTACTTGTAATTTGGAATCACCGATGGCAGCGCATTCAGATTATCCAATTGAAGTTGTAGTTGGTCCCGAGTTTGTAACAGGCAGTAGTAGAATGAAAGCAGGTACTGCCCAAAAACTTGTATTGAATATGATTAGTACTTCGGTCATGATCAAATTGGGAAGGGTAGTGGACAACAAGATGGTTGATATGCAATTGAGCAATAATAAATTAGTGGATCGTGGTACAAAGATGGTGATGAAGGAGACGGGATTGGTCTATGAAACAGCCAAGCAATTACTATTGGATAAAGGAAGTGTGAGAGCCGCCATAGCTTTTCATTCACAACGATAAAATTCAGCCAGCTACAATTAACTGGCTGATGAGTAACATGTCAAAAATGTTAAAGCGTAATTGTATTAACTTCTTTTCTTAATCTTTTTATACTTTTTCATCAAGTCTATAAATTCTTGTTTTTGGCCGTTTTCATCTGCTCCTTTTGCATTTGATGCAAAATGAATAATGTCTTGTGTTTTAAATTTTGAGACATGTTTTGAGTCTGTTAGTTTCATGCCGAAGGCTGCTACACAAATGGCAAATTGTTGATTTTCAGTAAGCTCAGTAAAGGCGATTTCTTCATTGAGAATGATGTCCTCAATTTTTTGACTCTTGTCTTCTTTTACATTTTTATACCTGAATTTTATATTGGCAATTTCATTTTCCATGAAAGGTTTATTTGAATTCTTGGTAATTTGTTTTTGATATTTTAAGTCATCTACTTCTCTGGGAATTTCTTTTTTGTTTGTTGCTGGAATGATTTCATAGATGGCTGTGACTTCGTGCCCACTTCCAATTTCTGAAGCGTCGACCTTATCATTATTGAAATCTTTTTTATCAAGAAGTCGATTCACATATCCTATCAATCGGTAAGACTTGACGTGTATGGGATTGAACTCAATTTGTATTTTCACATCTTTAGCTACAGGAAATAACGTACCGCTGAATTCTTCATCAAAGACCTTATGAGCTTCCGAGATATCATCAATATAATAATGGCTCCCATTGCCATGAGTGGCTAAGGTTTGCATCAAATCATCTTGATAGTTTCCAGTACCATATGCGAGAATAGATAAAAAGATCTCAGACTTCCTTTTTTCTTCAATCAGTTTTTTAAGGTCTTCGTTACTGCTAAGCCCTACATTAAAATCTCCATCAGTCGCTAAGATGATTCGATTATTACCCTTTTCGATAAAATTCATTTGGGCTATATTATAAGCCGTTTTAATACCTTCTGAACCCGCAGTGCTGCCACCAGCTCCAAGCGCATTAATGGCTTGCACGATCTTGTCTTTATTTTTTAAACTTGTTGAATTTAAGGCTATACCCGATCGTCCTGCATAGGTGACTAGAGATACACGATCATGATCATTAAGATTATCAAGGAGCAGTAACAGGGACTCTTTTACTAAGGGTAGCTTGTTGGGTGCATTCATAGAACCTGATACATCAATAAGAAAGACCAAGTTGGAAGGAGGTAATTGTTCTTTTTGTAGTTCCTTTCCTTTTAACGCAATATGCAACAATTGCTGGTCGGTATTCCAAGGGCAAGAACTTAAGGCAGTCTGTAAAACAACTGGATGATGATCTTTTGGAGGCTGATAGCCATAGTCAAAATAATTGATTAGCTCCTCTATCCGAATGGCATCCTTTGGTGGAGCTTCTCCAAAATTGATGAATCTTCTCATATTAGAATAAGAAGCTCTATCAACATCTACTGAGAACGTTGAAAGCGCTTCATCAAGAGTATTGATGAATGTATTTTCGATAATCTCACTATAACTTTCGCTATTGGCGATTTCTGGTTTTTGAGGTTTTGTTTTTTTGTTTCTTAGCCTTGATGAAATAGCCATAGACTTACCGGAGATAGTTGCCATAGAATAGCTAGTACTTTTCTTTTCTTTTTTAACACTCATGCCTACCACTACAATTTCTTCAAGTATTACTCTCGTACTTAAATGAATGTCTAGTTTTAATTCACTCTTTGTGCTATCAAAGCTAATCCGTTGACTTGAATATCCTACGTATTGAGCTTCTAAATATTGATCAGTTTTTGGGACAGTGAGATGAAAGCCTCCATCAATTTCTGTTTCCACTCCAATACCTGAAGGGAAGGAAATTATATTAGCAAACATTAGTTCAGCTCCTGTATCATTATAAAGTGTTCCATGTATTTTTATGGAATCTGATTGGCCTGTGAGTAAAAATGAAAAATGGAGAATACAAAAAAAACATAAACTAAGCTGTCTCATAATGCTAGATTTTGATTGATAAAATGGTTTACGATACAGCGATGTCATTATCTATAGAATTACATAAATCCATTAAAAAAGAAAACGTGAAATGCAAAGTAGCTTGCATTTCACGCCAAAGTGTTTTATTGAAATCTCCGCAGAGCTAGGTGCTCGCGTGAGATTTTAATGCGGATTATGCCTTATTTACAACGATCATTTTTTCTGTGCAAATTTGATCTCCTTTGATAATACTAAGTTGATAAAGCCCATCAACCAACTGTGAGATATCGATTTGATGTTGACCCATGATGAGTGCTTTTTGCTTGATCATCAACTTTCCACTAGGTCCAGTAATTCTGACTTCATCTACATCTTGTCCGATTTCAAGATTAAGTAGCATCGAAGCTGGATTGGGAAAGATCTTCATTGATAAATCAACCGTTTCTATTTGTTGTTCTTGGCAGTCATTTCCTTTTGCGTAATTGCTAATCACACGAACCAATAAATTATTTAAAAGTTCAACTTCAAAGTCTTTTACTACGGGTGTAAGATGAGGATTGCCAATGCCACTATCATCTGTGATGAATACGTATGTTCCGTTGGTTAGGATCGAGGTATACTTTAATAAAAACTCTGTTTCTCTTTCAATTCCACTTGCTGAGATGGGAATTATTTTGATTCCTTTTTCTGCAGCACGTTTGACTAATTGTTGGTATTGGACTTTATCTCTTTTATGTGGAGGGGCATCTAAAAGTAAAAAGAGTAAGCGCGTTCTTGCATTTTCTGACCAGTCCATTTCGAGGGCTTTCGCTAAGCCTGCTTCAACAGCTTCTGGAGAATCTCCACCACCGCTTGCAGATCTTTGTCTGATCCATTCGATGGTTTGTTTTGAATCAGTAGTGAATGGGCTGTCAATGGTTAAATAATTATCTCCTTTATCTTTATAAAACACAGATGCGGTTCTTAAATTGATTTCATCAGCATGGGTTTTTACTTTTTGTAAAACATCAATGAGTTCTGATTTTAGAAAATTGATTTCATCCGTCATTGAGCCGGTAGCATCAACTACAAACATGATGTCCACATTTTTTTCGTTTGTGCATTTCTGATCTAGGTATATGATGTTTCCTTTTTCAGGATCGTTCTCTAAACTTTCAAGAGGTATTTTCTTTTTACCAATTTTAAGATAAGCTCCTGACAAACTTGTTGTATTGTCAAAGGCTTTAGCCCACAATTCAACCTTGCCAACATTGTCGGTAAATGAATTCCAAATCAAATTGGCTTTTGAATCATAGAGCTTAACTTCTTGATCTACGATAGGAAAGTGATCTTTATTTAAAAGACTTATACTGTTTTTACCTTCTACGTTAAATCCCCAAACATCTTTATATTGATTGTAAGCTTCTTTTTCATTAAGTTCAGTCCAATCTGCCCAATTTTGCAAATCATTCCATTCTCCGGCAGTGATCAATCCTGCCTTAGGTAGTTTTTTAGGCTGCTTTGCTGGTTCTCTTTTTTTCGTAATGGGGATTGTTTTTGCTTTTTCTTCTATATGCATAATAGCATCAGATTCAGTAGCAGTTGGAGGCTCTGCAATGGCGTCATACGAACTTGTTGGTTTGCTTTTTGCACTTGTGCTTGCAGTTTTTCGAACACGCATTGAACTGGAACTATCATAATCGTCAGTTGCCACAGCTGGTGCCACAATTTCTGATTCTAAAGTGACAGGGTATTCGCCATATTCAGCAGGAGCACTGCTGACACTTTCGGAAGATTTAGAACTTGAACATGAAATTAGACATAGATAAAATAAGACAAGACAGCAATTGTATAGTGTAATTTTATACATATGATTAGATTTTAATTTTAAGATGCATTCAAGAAGAGTTTAGGTGTATTTACCTTAGTTTTATATCTTGAATTATAATGATTAAGATTTGGTTTACACCTTTACAGATGCAGATCAACTTATAATTACACAATGGAATAAATATTTTTTTTGGATTGGTTTAAGAGTAGGAATACGGAATTGTCAGATGCTGAGCTGCTAGCCAAGGCAAAACAATCGAATAGTCAGGATTTTGCAGCTGATTTGTACAGTAGGTACATTGAATTGATCTATGGTGTCTGTCTTAAATAT
The DNA here is from genome assembly GCA_937961455.1 of uncultured Saprospiraceae bacterium. GTDB lineage: Bacteria > Bacteroidota > Bacteroidia > Chitinophagales > Saprospiraceae > CALGNN01. Next base: position 15,731 of record CALGNN010000045.1, on the reverse strand, counting down.
TTTAAAGACGAAGAAAAAGCCAAGGATGCTGTCATGGAGATTTATGAAAAATTTGTAAAAAAGATTCAATCTCATACGATCGAAAATTTTAATTCATGGATTTATGTAGTTTCTAAAAATCACTGTTTTGAAATTTTAAGAAAAGAAAAACGAAAAGATCAGAAAAAACAAGACTACGATTTTATGCATTCTGAAGAAAATTATCATCCTTTTAGTGAAGACGAGAAAGAACTTCAATTAACAAAGTTGGAGTCTTGTGTGGAAAAGCTTGCAGAAGCCCAGAGAATTTGTGTTAGCATGTTTTATTTAGAAAAAAAGTCCTATAAAGAAATTGCAGAAAAATTGAACAAAGAATGGTCAAGTATCCGTTCTTTAATACAGAATGGAAGAAGAAATTTGAAAAATTGTATGGAAACGGCATGAGCCTTAACGAAACATATAAAAGAGATTTATTACGAAAGTACCTAGAGGGAAGCATCTCTGATGCAGAGCGTCATGAGTTAGAGAAGATCGCTCTTGATGATCCATTTATCTTTGATGCCATGGAGGGTGTGACTTTACATCAAGCAGCTCATAAGTCAAATGTCAATGACTTACAAAGTAGATTGAATCCAAAAGATGCAAAAGTTATTCGCCCTGCTTTTTGGAAACGCATCAGTGTGGCAGCAGGCGTGTTAGTTTTAGTTACGGCCTTGTTTTTTGTGAATAGACAATTTAATTCGCAAGAAGATATGGCTGCAATGCGAAGCACAGAGAAAGCGAAACAGTCTTCAGAAGAAATAGCAGAAAGCTCTTATGAATTGGAAGACGAAATTCAAGAACCAAAAAGTGTTGAGCCTCGCTTAGCCGATGAAGAAAATACCCTTTCTGAAATCTCAGTCAAACAGAAAATTTCGAATGTTGCAGAAACTGTTCAGTTTTCATCAGGAGCGTCTGAACAAAAAAGGACTTCAAGCACAATCAGCAATGATGTGGATCAAACAATCTCTAAGAATGAAGAAGTGATTATTGCGCCGCCTCCACCAATAGTGGCTGAGGTCCAAAAAACGACTGTGTTGTCTTCTCCGAAGATCGATACTCAAAATGAAACTATTCAAGCAGATACAGATACCTATGAGGTGGAAGCAATTGAGCCGGATGAAATCGTAAAACAAACTAAGAAACTGCCTCAAGCAAAAAATAAAGAATCAACAAGAAGTCAGACTGAAATCCAGAAGACGGGTAGTGCTCCAAGTTATGCTGAAGCAGCGGCAGAAGAAGAATCAGTTAAAGAAGCAAAGGATGTTCCTGTGGTAACAAGTTTTGATAAAAATCAGAATACCGTGATTGATGATAGTTATGATATTTTAGTGAACCCAAGTTATGGTACAGTCACAGATGAGAGTGGGGAAGCACTTATAGGAGCTAATGTCTTTATCGTAGGTTCTTCGATAGGAGTAATTACAGATTTTGATGGAAAATTTGAATTGCCTGATAGTATAAGTTATCCTGTCCTTTTAGAAGTCAGTTATACAGGTTATAATAGTACAAGCATCTTGCTCCAAGAACCCACTGCTAATATTGCATTTGTTATGGATTCTGATGGTATGTTGCTGGATGAAGTGGTAGTAGCTAGCAAGGCAGAAAGGAAGAAAAAGACTTCGGCCTCTTACAGTGCCAATTCTGATCAAAGCTCTGATTATGATGCCTCTAAAGTTCATTTTGTAGAGGGTAATTCTTTCCCTGAAATTGGAGGCTCATTATTTGATAAATATTTTGCTGAAGAGCTAGAGCGGAGAAATGCTTGTGTGCAGCAAGGAACCTATCAGTTTAAATTTGTTGTCAAAAGGAATGGTAAATTATCTGATGTTAATCTAGCTAATCCGTCAAACGTCAATTGCGAAGAAATGCTAATTGAAATTTTTGAAAAAGGAGGTAATTGGATTCCAAAAGAAAGTAAGGGAAAAACCTATACGCAATACACTTTAAAAATTCCTTGATTAGAAATTAGTGGTCCAATCATCATTAGGGCGAATCTCTCTTTCTCTTTGTTTTAGTGGAGCTTCAAATGTATCTCTGGGTAAATAGTAATTTTCTTTTTCGTCCTTAAAAGGATCTTCTTGATCTTCATCATTTTCAATTTGATTTTTGAAAATGTAAGCCACAATGATTCCTGCAATAGCACCAAATAAATGCCCATCCCAAGAAATGCCTGGTTGTGTAGGGACTATTCCATAGAAATAACCCGAATACAATAGTGTAACAATTAAAGCTAAAACGATAGATTTGATATTGCGTCTAAATATTCCCGTCCAAAAAACAAAGGTTAATAATCCATATACAACACCACTCGCGCCAATATGAAATACAGAGCGTCCAAAACTCCACAGCAGGATTCCACTTAAAAAATAGATTGCAGTAAAAGCTTTTAGTGATACCTTTCGATAGAATAAAAAAATCATGCTTGATAGCACTGCAAAAGGAACAGAGTTGGAAATGATATGCCCCCAATCACCATGAATTAAGGGTGATGCAATGATGCCAATTAAACCATCTTGGTGCCTAGGATAAACACCAAATTTTGCTAACGAAAGTCCAGTAAATACTTTAAAGATATGTACGACCCACATAATGGCTAAGACCATTATAGGGTACCTTAAATTGATAATTGATTTTATGATTTTGTTTTCAGCCACTATGCTAGAATGTTAACCATATCTATTAAAACGGGATTTAGTTCTTGTTGGTGTTTGCATGCTTGATCAAATGGTGTATAAACAATTTGTCCAGACATCTCACCGATCATGATACCTGCCTTTCCTGCTTTCAATGCTAGGACAGCCTCATAGCCTAGGCGACTTCCTAATACACGATCCATACAGGTAGGTGAACCTCCCCTTTGTAAGTGTCCAAGAATGGATACTCTGATTTCAAAGTCTTCTAAGCGTTCAGAAACTTTTTCAGCAATTTTATAAGCGCCACCAGATTCATCTCCTTCGGCTACAACAATGATGCTTGAAGTTTTTTTAGTGGTGTGGTCCACCATGACCTTTACCATTTCATCCAAGTTTGTTTTACGCTCAGGAATAATGACGGATTCTGCTCCTGTAGCAATCCCACTTCTGATGGCAATAAAGCCAGCATCTCTTCCCATGACCTCAATAAAGAAAACACGGTTGTGGGCATTAGCTGTATCTTTTATATTATCAATAGCTCGCATGGCAGTATTGATTGCTGTATCGTATCCAATCGTAAAGTCAGTACCAAATAAGTCATTGTCTATGGTGCCAGGAATCCCGACTATAGGAAAATTATACTCTTTGCTAAATACCAAAGCTCCAGTAAAGGTGCCATCACCTCCAATGACAACCAGCCCATCAATACCACGAGCTTTTAAATTTTCATGGGCAGTTTTTCTCCCTTCTTCAGTCATGAAATCTTTGGACCTGGCAGATTTCAAAATGGTGCCACCTCGTTGTATGATATTACTTACGGACCTTTTGTTCAATTCGAAAAATACATCTTCAATCATTCCGGCATAGCCGCGCTTGATTCCAAATACTTCGATATCAAATTTTAAGCAAGTTCTTACAACAGCTCTTACTGCAGCATTCATTCCAGGAGCATCTCCTCCTGAGGTCATCACGGCGATCTTTTTCAATGGTATCTTCTTCTTATAAGTTTTATAAAATGCATGGCTTTTTTCTTTTTCTTTTCAGAGGACCATTCATATTGTTTTGCAGCACCCATCACAAGCATGTGCTTTGCTTCATCAAAACCTGCAAGTTCATTGAGATCTGCCATAGTCTTATCATACTCACTTGCATTGCCATTAAACAACTCATTGATGGTTAAGATTTTTTCATTCAGACCCATGGCTTTTTTTAAGTCGGCTATAGGGCTTGAGGCAAACTTTCCTGAAAGGTCATCGGAATCTTCAATATTGAAGAGTTCTTCCATTGCTTCATCGATCTCTTCTTCTATTGCGGGTTCTTCTTCAACTACTTCTTCTACCACTTCCTCTTCAACTACTTCTACTTCAACGATTTCTTCTTCTGCTTCATCTGTAAGCTCAGGGCTGGACTGCTCAACTTCAGGAGTGATATCTGTACCCTCAGAAAATATCACTTCTAATTCGTGTAAATAACTAATGAGCAATTTGCGCTCACTTACTGTGGCTTCTTCGCCATCTTCAACTAGATTATTCAATAATCTGTCTATTTTCTTTAAAAACTTTTTAGATTTTTCAATATTCATGGTGGAAATGTATAATTGACCAATTAAGGCCGTATTACAAACGAAAACTTTACATTAGTGTTCTGTAAAATTAATTATTTTAAACAAGAACCTCTTCAAATAACGTTATTATAACATGTTTTTAGAACCACATTTTAAAGGACAAAGGAGCGGATGGATAGAAGTTGTATGTGGTCCCATGTTTTCAGGGAAAACAGAAGAACTTATACGTCGTCTAAAAAGAGCTAAGATTGCTAATCAGAAAGTTGCTATTTACAAGCCTGCCAAAGATACAAGATATGACAAGAATAATGTGGTATCTCATGATGCTAATTTTTTGGTATCCACCGTAGTGTCTAGCAGCAAGGAATTATTGACGATAGATCGAGACATAAATGTAGTAGGGATCGATGAGGTCCAATTTTTTGATGATGATCTTCCAGATGTTGTTCAAGAATTGGCTATGAATGGTATTAGAGTTGTTATTTCTGGATTGGATATGGACTTCAAAGGAAAACCTTTCGGTTGTATGCCAGCGCTTTTAGCTGTCGCAGAATATGTAACAAAGCTTCATGCGATTTGTACGCATTGTGGAAATCTTGCCACGCACTCTTACCGTATGTCAGAAGATCAAGATACGGTAGTCTTAGGAGAGACTGACGTGTATGAGGCAAGATGCAGAACATGTTATGCCATGGGCAATATCCTTCGTCTAAGATAGTTACCCATGAACATAAAATTAGGAATCAAAATTTTACCGCCAGACAATGATTAGATGTTCAATTCATAATTTATGGTGCATATGAAGCTGAAATATCTTTTGGGTTTTGCAGTATTTTCTGCACTCGTGTTTTTGCAATGCGATAGGACTCCAAGTGGACCTTATCCTAGTGATTGGATCTTAACGCCTATAAATTTTTATGACAGCTTATGTGAGATTGACTCTTTAAACAAGCTGGTTACCAGTGTTGAAGAAGCAGAAAATCATTACATCATCAAGCTGGAAGATCAAACTGAGCTGAAAGTTCTTGCGAGAGCCATTGAAAGTTATTCAGTGCAAGCCGAAGATTGGAATGTTGAATTTATATTAAAGGATGCAACATCTAAAAACCTTGGATACTTGGGTAATGATTTCTACAGAGGGTTTAGTGTAAGCTTAAATCCAGAGAATAATGCGCCATTAACGGCAATGGTCAATATTGAAACTAAGGTAGAGGGTGTCATAACATATCGTGTAAAGGGAAAAAGCGGTGAAGCAGCAGATTGGATTGTCGAACATCCTGAAAGAACAGATGCTTTTAACTTGGAAATTTTTGGTCTCTACCCTGACTATAATAATGAAATTGAGCTTTACTTTAAAAGTCCTACAGGCTTGACTAGAGATCAATATAATTTTCAAATTCAGACGGAACCACTTCCATCGGAATTAAATTATCCCATTACGGTCAAGACCAATAACTTAACTGAGCAAGATCAAAGTATGTATTTCGTAAGTTCTTCAAGAGTCGCATTTGATAAGTTTGGAGATATCAGATGGTACTTTAGTGGTTTAGAAGGAAAGGATCTAAATTTTTTACACAAAAATAATGAAGGTAATTTTATTGTGCTGGGTCCTCCAGAGATAGGAAAGCGAAGTTTTTATATTGTTAATTCCTTGGGAAAGATTTTAAAGAAGTATGATCACGTATCGGCTTATGATGGAATCCATCACGACATCATCCAATTGGAGGATGGGAATTATGTATTCATGTCGCATGCTCCGGGAGGAAACCAAGATTTGATTGTTGAAATAGATGATGAGACTGGGGAAGAAGTTCAACAATGGAATATAAGAGAGATCCTTGATCCAGATCGCTATCACAAATTATCAGAAACCAGTATTGATTGGCTTCACGCCAATAGTATTGTTTATGATCCAGCAGATGGTCACTTTTTAATAAGCAGTCGACATCAAAATGCCATTTTTAAAATTAGAAAATCAGATGGTGCTTTAAAATGGATTATTGGGCCTCATGAATTTTGGACAGCAGAATTTCTACCTTATTTATTTACACCCTTAAACTTTACGGAAGAATCATGGAATTGGGGGCAACATGCAGCCCAGATCACGCCAGAGGGTCATATCCTATTTTACAATAATGGAAATTATCGCAGTTACGACGCCGATGCTGTACAACAGACTTACACAGAGGTCCAAGAATTTAAAATTGAAGAGTCAAGCATGGAAATCGAAAAAGTTTGGGATTGGGGAAAAGAGAAAAATCTATTCACCAAATGGACTGGAGATGTGGATCAATTGGAAAATGGTCATAGACTGGTTGGCTTTATGAATCCCTTTCAGCAACAGACACCTTTGATTGTGGAGATTGACGAAAATGATGAGATCGTTTTTGAAGCACAATTTGATGTAGACGAAGGGCATTATCGGGTTGAGAAGGTGTTCTTTTCGGATTAAGATTTTAAGACTTTGGATGAACCGCCTAGTCTTGTTTTATTCTGTTGAGGCTCAGTTAAAAAGCTAAAAGGCAAATAGCCAAAAACCCAAAAACTACGTTATCTTTGCGCCTTCTTAAAATCATCAGCTTGAGCATGAGTACGATCAAAATTAAATCAGCCCTCATTTCTGTATTTAATAAAGATGGACTTGAACCCATCATTCAGCAATTAGACAGATTGGGCATTGCCATATACTCCACAGGAGGTACACAAAAATTTATTGAAGAAAGAGGCGTTGCTGTTAAACCTGTTGAAGGCTTGACTGGATATCCTTCTATTTTGGACGGCAGAGTTAAGACCCTTCACCCAAAAGTATTTGGAGGGATTTTAGCCCGAAGAGAAGATGATCATCTTGCGCAATTAGGGGAGTACGAAATCCCTGAAATCGATTTGGTAATCGTGGATTTATATCCATTTGAAGAGACAGTAAAAAATACAGATGATGAATCCAAGATTATTGAAAAAATAGATATCGGTGGGATTGCACTTATTAGAGCAGCAGCTAAAAACTTTAATGATGTAGTGATCATTCCTTCTATCGATTCTTATCAGGATATAGAAAATACATTAGCTGCTCAGGATGGTGAAATTAATTTGGAGCAGCGAAAAGAATTTGCAAGAAGAGCCTTTAAAGTTTCTTCTAATTATGATACGATGATTTATCAATACTTCAATAGAGGTGCGGATGATTTATCTTTAAAGTTAAGCCTGCATAATTTTAAAGAATTGCGCTACGGAGAAAATCCGCACCAAAGAGGTGTTTTCTATGGAGACCTATCAGAGATGTTTGACATCCTTGGAGGCAAACAATTATCCTACAATAATTTAGTTGATGTAGATGCTGCAGTCCAGCTTATGGCAGAGTTTAAAGATGACGAGCCTACCTTCGCAGTTTTGAAGCATACCAACCCATGTGGCCTTGCAACACGTCCTACTGTATTGGAAGCCTGGAATGATGCATTAGCTGGTGATACCATAAGTGCATTCGGTGGCATATTGATTTGTAATGCCGCGATTGACCTAGCTACCGCGACAGAGATTGATAAATTGTTTTACGAAGTATTGATTGCTCCATCATTTAATGATGATGCTGCAGCCTTACTTTTGAAAAAAGAAAAAAGAATTTTATTGAAAATCAAAGATTGGAGCATTAGTGATTTTTCTCACAAGACACTTTTAAATGGAGTGATTGGTCAGGATATGGATAAGAAATCTGAAAGTGCAGAGGAATTAAAACAAGTTTCGAAAAAAGCTCCAAGTGAAGATGAAATAAAAACGATGCTATTTGCCAATAAATTAGCAAAGCATATAAAATCTAATACAATCGCTTTGGTGAAAAATCGCCAATTGGTTGGAATGGGAAGTGGTCAAACTTCAAGAGTGGATGCTTTAAAACAAGCCATTATAAAAGCTAAAGCTTTTGGTTTTGATTTGAATGGAGCAACCATGGCATCAGATGCATTTTTTCCTTTTCCAGATTGTGTAGAAATAGCGAATGACTCAGGCATTAAGTCAGTGATTCAGCCAGGAGGTTCGATAAGAGATAAAGACAGTATTGCATTTTGTGATGCGAATGATATGACGATGGTTTGTACAGGGATAAGGCACTTCAAACATTAATTTGAATTTAGCCGTTGACATAGGAAATACAAGAGTAAAGCTGGCGAGCTTTGAAGCGGATCAATTAGTCCAAAAGTGGAATTGGCCCGAATTAGAGATGAAGCAATTTGCTGAGGTTTTTGAAAATCAAAAATTTGACTACATCGTCTTATCGACCGTCAGAGACTTAGGTAAAGATTTTGACTTGAGTGATTATGGTAAGCTGATTGTCTTAGATCACGAAACCCTAATTCCTATAAAGAACTTATATAAGACGCCTAAAACTTTAGGGAAAGACCGTCTTGCCGCAATAATAGGAGCGTGGTCTTTATTTGAAAATCAGGCGAGCTTGGTCATAGATTCGGGTACTTGTGTGACCTACGATTTCATCAACAAAGATGGAGATTACCTAGGAGGGAATATAGCACCAGGTGTAGAATTGAGATATCGTGCGATGGATGAATTTACAGCTAATTTACCTTTGGTCTCCAGAAAGGAAACCAATAGTCTCTTGGGTTATGATACCGAATCGGCTTTGGTAAATGGAGGTTTATTAGGTGTGATTTTTGAAATTGATACATATGTAAGACGTCTAGAAAGCATCTATGGTAATATAAACGTGATTATCACAGGTGGAGATGCAGAAGCGTTTGGAGATAAATTGGAAAAACAGATATTTGTAAGCCCAAATTTGGTGCTAATTGGATTAAATGAAATTGCAAAACATGATGCAAAACAATTGTAGAAGCTTTTTATTCTTGGTGGTATTTCTCTCTTCGGTGACAGCTATAGCGCAACCAAAAGACAATTCCCCTTTTTCACGATTTGGGATAGGAGATATTCTTACACCTAATCATGTTGCCTTGCAAAGTTTTGGAGGTATCAATGGTGCTTATGCAGATCCTTATCATGTAAACTTGGTCAATCCTGCTAGTGTAGCCTATTTAAAGTCAACAGCATTTGAAGGAGCGGTATTTATCAAAAATTCGACCTTTGATGATGGTCAGAATCAAGCAAATATTCTATCAGGAAATCTCTCCTATATAAGTCTTGGATTTCCGTTGAGAAATCCCATTACCGATGTTATAGAGAAGCGAAATTCAAAAACCCATTTTGGGATGAATCTTAGTTTGGCACCTTATTCTCAAGTTGCATACAATATTCTTTCTGAAGATATTGATCCTGATATCGGAACCATAGAGAGAACTTATACTGGAAATGGTGGTTCTTACAAATTTTTATGGACGAATGCTGTGCGATACGATGATCTCAGTTTCGGAGTAAATGTTGGATATGTATTTGGTAATATGCAATACAGTCGAAGGATTGAGCCTATTGATTTATTCAATCCGTTTTTAGATGAATTTAGCGACGATATTAATATTAGTGGATTTGTATATGACTTTGGTGTTCAATACGGAATCACTTTGAATAAAAAAGAGAAGGCAGAAAATAATCTAATTCCAACGAAAAAAATATTTTTTGGGCTTCATTATAATGGACGGAATGCCTTTACGACGAACACCAAAAGAGAGCAATATAGGGTCAATGAGATTGAGGGTAATGTGGCCATTAGAGATACGATTTTATTCGACGAGAATAATGAAGGCACCGGATATTTGCCAAGTGAATTGGGCTTTGGTGTTTACTACAGATCAGGGAATAAATGGAATGCAGGCTTCAGTTATGAAAGAGCTAGATGGTCTGAATATGAAAATTCTGTTAAGACTGAAGCCTTGACTGATTCTTGGAGATTTGCTGCGGGAGCTTCTTATATGCCAGATATCAATGCATTTAACAAGTATTATAAAAGAATGTATTACAGGTTTGGTTTTTTTACCGGCAGAGATCCTATTTTGGCCAGTATTCAAGAAGAAGGAATATCAACATATGGTATTAGCTTAGGAGTTGGAATGCCATTGGTTCTCGGTAGAAATATTTCGAATGTTGATCTTGGATTAGAATTAGGAAGAAAACTTACTGATAATTCGCTGAAAGAAACTTATTTTCGCTTCACGGCTGGCTTCTCAATCAATGACAATTTGTGGTTTTACAAAAGAAAATATGATTAGAACTTAACATTAGTTTAAGTTACTTTCTATATATATAAACGTTTTAATAAATAATGAATTCTAAAATTAGTGATAAATGAAAAGCGTAAACTATATCCTTGGACTTGCTTTGCTTGCCTTCATTGCCTGTACTCCAAAGGCGACTGAAGTCGTAGAAGAAGCTCCACCACCACCACAGGTAGCCACAGTTGAAACCAATACACCTTGTAAGACATTTGCTTCTATAACCACAAATCGTGATGAAATAGAAACGGCCTATGTTCTTTACAGAGATGCTTATAAAGCAGGTAAATATGATGAGGCCTTTCCAATCTGGGAAAAAGCTTTTACTGCCGCTCCTGCAGCAAATGGAAAAGTTAAATACCAGTTTGAGGATGGTATTTATATGTATCGAGTAAAATATGATACAGCTCCTGAGAGTGAAAAAGAAATGATCGTAAACAAGATCATGGAATTGTACGACAAAAAATCTGAATGCTTTGGCCAAGATGGTTACAATGCAGGAAGAAAAGCTTTCGACTATTATTACTACTTCAGAGAATTTGCTGATAATGGTAAAATATTCGATCTATTCAAGCAGACCTTGGCTTCGGAAGGCATGAATACTCAAGCATTTGTGTTGAATCCACTTACTGCACTTTTGGTAGAAAGATATTTTAAAGATGAAGCAGTTTCTTTAGATGAAGCTAAAGGAATGGTATCTCAGATCAATAGTATTTTGAAGAAAGGCTTGGCCTCAGGTAAAAATGCTGAAAGCTGGGATGTTGTAAAAGACTATGTACCTGCTCAATTAGAAATATTTGAAGGAGAGAAAGGCTTTTACGATTGTGCATATTTTAAGTCAAAATATTTAGCTGAATTTGATGCGAATCCAACAGACTGTGATGTTATCAATGTTGCATTAGGAACATTGAGATATGGTGGTTGTGGAGATGCTGATGAAGCAGTTGCTAGAATAAAAGCTGCTAAAGCACAGCATTGTAAAAAGGCTACAGTTGTTGCTGCTCCAACAGCCACAACTTCTTCTTGTGCTAGACAAGGATATGATGCTTATCAAGCTTCTGATTATGATGCAGCGATCGAAAAGTATTCTTGTGCGATTGATGAGGTTGATGATTCAAACAAAAAAGCGCAGTACGCTTTATTGATTTGTAAAATGTATTTCAGCTTTAAGAAGAATTTCCCTAAAGCAAGACAGTGGGCAGAAAAAGCTGCTTCATACAGATCAGGTTGGGGAGAGCCATACATCATCATTGGAAAGTTATACGCTTCTAGTGGTCCAAAATGTGGAACAGGCAGAGGCTTTGAAAGTCAAACTGTCACATGGCCAGCGATCGATATGTTTGCTAAAGCAAAACAAGTAGATCCAAGCGTAGCTGCTGAAGCGAACCGTTTAATTGGTCAGTATTCTCAATACATGCCATCTTACGAAGACATCTTTGCTAGACAATTAGAGCTAGGAGGATCTTTCAGAGTAGGATGCTGGATCAATAGAAATACAACCATAAGAAAAGCGCCTTAATATCTAGGGTGTACTATAAATTAAAAAAGCGATACGGTCAACGTGTCGCTTTTTTTTTTGCTTTTTATTAAAGACATAAAAATAAAAGAAGCATCGTGATGCATGCTTTTTAGCTTTCAATAGCATCATAACATAGAATGACAGATTATTATAATGATACAAATCCGCTTTTCTATGAAAATTTACATCATCTCTTTTGTTGGTTTTTTTGCAATGCTAAATCTCTTTCAAGCATCAGCTGCACCATGTACCACATTTGAAAATTTAGCCAATAGAGATGAAATTGAAACAGCCTATGTGCTATACAGAGATGCATTCAAAGCTGGAAAATATGATGAAGCTTTCCGTCTTTGGGAAAAAGCATTCGAAGCAGCTCCAGCGGCTAATGGTAAAGTCTCTTATCAATTTGACGATGGTATTTATATGTATCACTTGAAGTATGACAAAGCATCGGAAACTGAGAAAGAAGCCATCTATCAAAAGATCATGAAACTCTATGATAGCAAATCATCATGTTTTGGGTATGCTTTAGAGAATAATACCCGAAAAGCATTCGACAGTTACTACTATTTTAGTGCTTACTCAGATCGTGATGAGATTTTCAATCTGTTTAAGAATTGCATTGATGCAGAAAAATTGAATACACCCTCTTACGTGCTCAATCCTTTCGCAGAACTCTTAGTTGAAAAGTACTTTGAACATAAGTCCATTAGTACAGCAGAAACTCAAGTACTTGTTGCTACTATCAAAGACATCATAGATCATGCAGCATTGGCAGACGAGCAAGAAACAGATTGGGCTGAAATAAGCGAATATGTAACTGATCAATTGGGTTTATTTGAGCAGGTAAAAGGTTTTTATAATTGTGCTTATTATAAGAACAAGTATTTACAAGATATGGACTCTGAGAAACTTGCTTGCGCACTGATGGATTCGATCCATGAATTGGTATTGTGGGCTGAATGCTCTGAATCAGATGAATGGGTGAAGACATTTGAAATGGCACGAATTAAACAATGCAAACCAATGATTTATCCAGATGTGCAAACCAAGAATGTAAACACTTGTGCTAAGGAAGCATATGAGGCATTCGAGCGTAAAGAATATCTACGAGCCATTGATAAATATGCTTGTGCTTTTGAAGAGCAAGACGATCTTGATAAAAAAGCAGCCTATGCACTCGTTATAAGTAAAATGTACTTTGGGCTTGATAAGCCAAATTATGCAAAGTCTAGGATGTGGGCAGAGCAAGCAGCTTCCTATAAGCCTAATTGGGGCGCACCTTATATTCTAATTGGGAAATTATATGCATCCAGCGGCAAGGCATGCAGCGAAGGTGATGTATTTAAAAGTCAAATCGTTACATGGCCTGCAATTGATATGTTTATAAAAGCTAAAAAAGAAGATCCAAATGTATCGGAAGAGGCCAATCGATTAATTGTCTTCTATTCTAAATACATGCCTTCTTATGATGAGGTCTTTAGTCGAGAATTGCCACTAGGCGCTACTTATAAAGTAGGCTGCTGGATCAATAGAAATACAACTGTAAGAAAAGCACCTTAGTCAATAAGGTATTATAGAAAAATAAAAAAGCGATGTGTACTTACACATCGCTTTTTTTATAGTTGGATTATATTTATTCCTATTTGAAATGGGCAATGATCTTATCAGCCAATTCAATCCCAATTCGTTCTTGTGCTTCTTTCGTGCTTGCTCCAATATGCGGTGTCACAGAAACATTAGGATGTTGTAAAATGTCTTCTCTTACATTAGGTTCATTTACAAAAACATCGATTCCGGCGCCTGCTAATTTTCCAGAGTTTAAGGCATCGAGCATGGCATCTTCATCTACGGTTCCTCCTCTAGATGCATTGATAAGATAAGCGTGATCTTTCATGTTGGCAAACTCCTCTTTTCCTAAAACAGGCTCCCCTGTAAATGGAAGATGCAGAGAGATGAAATCTGATTCTGCAAGAAGATCATTAAGTGGAATACATTTGATATAGTGATTGACCTGTGTATCATTATCAAAGAAGTGATTAACGGTCGCCTCTTTAATGAACAAGTCACTTGCGATAACTCTCATCCCAATACCTTTTGCAAGTCTTGCAAGAGATTGTCCGATTCTACCGAAGCCAATGACACCTAATGTTCTACCATTAAGTTCAATGCCTTGTGCGTATTTCTTTTTTAATGTTTTGAATTCACTACTTCCTCTGGTAGTCATTTGCCTATTGGAATCATACAATGATCTAGAAAGCGAAAACATATGTGCAATAGCTAATTCTGCAACTGACTGTGAGCTCGCAGATGGTGTATTGTAAGTAGGAATGCCTTTCGACTTTGCATAGTCAACATCGATATTGTCAAGTCCTACTCCAGCTCTAGCAATTAATTTCAAATTTGGACATTGGTCAATTAGTTCTTTTCTCACTTTAGTAGCTGATCTAACTACAATGCCATCGTAGTTAGGCAAGGCATTTTGTAATAAATCTTGATCTACTTTTTCTGTAACAACTTCAAAGCCAGCTGCTTCAAGTTTTGATTTTCCAGTTGGATGGATGCCATCATTGGCCAATATTCTAAGCATAAATTTGTTCTTTTTGTAATGCGCCTACAAAGAAAACAAATTTACATTTGTTATATATTAATATCCGCTATTTATTGTCCAGATTTAAGTTCTTTTATTTCTTCATCTTTAGCATTAAGTTCTTTTTCAAGTTCCTCAATATCCTTTTCCAATCGATTGTTTCTGGACTTGTAATATTCGAGTTCTTCTCTGATATCTTTCACATCATCATTGTTAGAAGCATTCGTTGAACTTTCAATCTTTTCTTTGCTCGAAGAGAATAAGTCTTTTATCGTTTGGATTCCGTCAGAACCATTGTAGTAAGAAGCTCCAAGAAAGGCTAAAGGTGCGAGGATAGCTAAGACTATAATAAATCTCGCACATCCGGTCATTTTATATTTTTTCATATCAATATTGTTACTTGAATATCAATAAAACTATAGTCAATTATAAATTCTTATATACGAATATCCTAAAATAGCCGATAAAATAAGACTTAAGAAATTAGACTCCAGTTTTGCCTATACACTTTATCATTTTTAATAAAATGTCTAATAGCTAGGTTTTCTTCTT
This sequence comes from uncultured Saprospiraceae bacterium, assembly GCA_937961455.1. GTDB lineage: Bacteria > Bacteroidota > Bacteroidia > Chitinophagales > Saprospiraceae > CALGNN01. The sequence continues at coordinate 685 of CALGNN010000045.1, read as the reverse complement.
TTTCTAATTTGGGATCTGCTGTTAAAATTTCAATTGCTTCGGCCCTAGCAGCAGATAAAATAGCTTGATCATAGACCAAACTAGCTAATTTGAATTCTTTACCACCACTTTGTCTGGTCCCTTCAATATCTCCTGGTCCTCTTAATTGTAAATCTACTTCTGCTACTTTAAATCCATCATTCGTTTCACACATGGTTTGGATTCGTTTTTTAGCTTCCTTGGTTAGTTTGTAACTGCTCATGAGGATGCAAAAAGATTGATCGGCTCCTCTTCCAACACGTCCTCTTAATTGATGCAATTGGGAGAGTCCAAAGCGCTCTGTATTTTCAATGACCATGACAGAAGCATTGGGAACATTTACACCAACTTCAATCACTGTAGTAGCAACCATGATTTGCGTCTTTTTAGCAACAAATCGCTGCATTTCGGATTCCTTGTCTTCAGCCTTCATTCTGCCATGTACTACGCTGATTTGGTATTCTGGCCTTGGAAAAGCTTGCAGCAATTGACCGTATCCATCATGTAGATTTTGCAAATCAAGTGTTTCTGATTCTTCGATGAGAGGGTAAACGACATAGACCTGCCTACCAATGGTTATTTGCTTCCTGATAAAGTCTATGACTTCAGTTCGTTTAGCCTCAGAACGATGAATGGTTTTTACAGGCTTTCTTCCGGGTGGCAATTC
>CALGNN010000044.1 GCA_937961455.1 uncultured Saprospiraceae bacterium | reverse complement strand
ATCTTATTTTCGACTATGATTCGATCCATGTCCTGAATCTTTCCCAATTTTGGAAGATGCTTGAGCAATAGGTTTTCACTATTTCCATTAGAATCTATAAATCCTAAAAAGCGATGTCCTAAACGTCTTTCCCTACTTTGTAACTCCTCAAACAAATCCATCGCTTTTTGATCACCACCCACTATAATGGTATTGTATGTAATCCTTCCCGACTTGAGTCTATTGCTTGCTCTCGTCAGAATGGTCATTCTAAAAAAAGTGGTCAGACCAAAATGCAAGAGAAATAAAACTATAAAGGAGCTATAATAAGTCCATCTACTCACGACGATATCATCTAAGATGAGAGCGAAAAAAATAATTAAGACTCCTCCAAATGATAGAAAGAAAGTATTTTTTAAAACATTCCACCTAGATAGTCTATAGATATCTTTGTACTTATCGAAAATGGAATAAAAAACAATCCAGCAGATGGGGACTAATGCAACTCCATATATGAATTTGGGATCATTCGTGATATCAGCAATTTGGGAAAGTCCCTCTTGAGATTTTCTAAAATAGAAAAAGCAAGCCCATGCTAATACTGCCGCGACATAGTCAGTGACTAAATACAATATAAGGTGCCTACCTTTTTGGCTATTTATTTTAATAGTGCATGAGTTTAAAATTGTCCAAAAATAATTGGGATTCAGAACCGTTCACGGGATTATGTAATGCAGCTAATAAAATTTGATAAGCATCAAAGTTGCCTGTCGATAAAGGGTCTCTTAAATTGATATAAATCTTTTTCCACTGTTCCTCAGCTATTACTCCAATAAAATAATCTTTAGATGGAAGGCTAATACCTTGCTGTCTCTTGAGCCCAATATTAAAATCAATATTCCCCTTGTAGTGTAATTCAAGATACACTTGCTTGCCATCAGTCGGTAGATCTGAAAATAAAATATTCAAGCCTGTTTCAATTATTGATAAGGTATCATTCAAACTAATAACTCCTGATCCTCCTCCTTCAAATGGTTCATTAAATGTTATAAGTACTTTAGTACTATCATTTCCATCCTCTTCAAGATTGAATTGAGTCACACCTTCAAATTCATCCAAGGCTCTAAATTTTACATCAGATTCATAACTAGTTGAAGGGTTGACAACGACCGTCTCAGTCTCAATAAAATTAACATCGACAATAAAAGGCTTCATGAAAGGATTAATCTGAGGATTCGTATTGATTCCATTTTCCCTTATCCCGGGAAAAACGGTTAAGGAACCTTCACCTAAATCGAGTATAGGAATCCTTAAAGGTAATTCAAAAACGCCTAAAGAATTATTATCTAATACTAGCCAAGCATCTCTAATGTCATGCTCTAAGGTACCTTCTCCAGACAGTCCAGTAAAAGTAAAAGAATTCACTTCGAGATATGCAGGAATCTCTTCAGATGGATTTATAATGTCACACGAGCTAAAACCCAAAAATACAGTACAGATAAGAATAATTAGTGCTTTCAATCTTCAATGGCGTTTATGATCTCCTCCGCTAAATGTAGTGCTTTATAAGCATCCTGTAAACTTACATCTGGTTTAAGATTATTTTGAATGCAGTTTACAAAAGATTCCAATTCTGCTCTAATAGGATTCGCTTCTTTATAACTCTTATTCATAACCCCTAGTATACGATTTTTGTCGTCTATTGGTAATTCTAACTTTTCTAATCCCTCCCAGTTGACATCAGCTTCTTCTTGCAATTTAATGAGTTGATTAGACTTCTCTAAAAAGTCAATAGATAGATATGCATCTGATTGAAATAATCTGAGTTTACGCATATTTTTAAGGCTCACTCTACTTGCAGTTAAGTTTACGACTGCTTTATTTTCAAATTCAATTCTTGCATTTACAATATCATGTGAATCCCTTAATAATGCCACTCCATTTGCTTTGATTTCACTTATAGGACTTTTGATAAGATGTAATATTAAATCAAGGTCATGAATCATTAAATCATGGACCACTGAAACATCTGTGCCTCTCGGATTAAAAATGGCTAATCGATGGCCTTCTACAAATCTCGGAGCGTTTATATATTCACTCACAGAGGTAAAGGCGGGGTTAAACCTTTCTATATGACCAACTTGAATGCACAAATTCTTCCCTTCCATCATTTCCATTAAGCGCAAAGCTTCTGATGAATGCGCACAAACGGGCTTCTCAACAAATACATGCTTGTCCTTATTGATACACTCAACCACAAGATCATAGTGGGAAGGCGTAGGCGTCGCAATGACTAAGGCATCAGAACTGTCAATAAGTGCCTCATGCGAAAGTTTTTCCAAACCAAATTCTTCAAGTTTACTTTCTAATAACTCTTCATTAAGATCGTAAACCCCGCTCAACTCCATCAAAGGTGAAGCAGCAATATTTCTAGCATGAAAAGTTCCTAAATGTCCAATCCCTATTACTCCAATTTTCAAACTCATGAATTATATGTCATATAAATGTAAATGGAAAGTACCGCAATTAGTAAGAGGCAAATCAATGATATGACTAGTGCTCGTTTTATTCGATTCCTAATTTGATACAATTCATCACTGATACCTATGTGATTTTGAACAACATTATTTTTAAAATAATCATCATTAAACAGTTGTGCCAAATTGAGATCAATCTGATGCTTCTTTAACATAGCAAAATTTTTTGCCAAACGGATTCTAAAAAAAACCTGAATAGCAACTATTATGATGACTAAAAATATTAGTGCGTAACTAAGATATTCTTGCATACTTGAGTCAGTAAAATATGTTCTATAAGCTAATCGTAATTACAGCCTTGTTATATAACATGTCTATTTGTTCCTTATGAAAGTGTTACAACTAGCTAATTCTATTGAGGCACAAGATACAGATATCTATTACTATCTTCCAGAGATTTATAGTAATCAAAAATTCAAAGTCCTTAAAACATTTTGGGTCAAATAGAGGGTAAATAGACTTATTTCTTTGGTTAAGTGTTACTGCTGTGAAAAAGAGGAGAATTTATTTGATCGAAAAAAGATTCTAGAATTGATAATCTTGAACAATGCTTGGCAAATTAAGCGCAAGTATCCTAGTAACATTAACTAGGGATAAAAAAAAGCTTAACAATTTTAACTTGTTAAGCTTTTATCTTTCATAGTAATATTTAACAAAGGCAAGATAACAATAAAGCCTATATTTTTGGCCTTTCGAATATTATTTTAACATATTTGAAATAGCCTCAAGTGCCTGATCAATTCCATCAGGATTTGATCCTCCAGCAGAAGCGAAGTGAGATTGTCCTCCACCTCCCCCATTGATCAAAGGAGCTATTTCTTTAATAATATCATTGGCTTGATATTGATCATTTAATGATTTGTTGACAGCCACAAGCAGTTGTGCCTTACCTTCATTTACAACTCCAATAGCCACAATCGCATTTTCTAGTTCTTTCTCTAATTGAAAAACCAGATTCTTTGCTTGTTTGGGGTCCGTGTCAGTAAGTTTTTTAATTAAGATCGTTTTGTCATCTTGCTTTACTGCCTCAGCTTTCAAATCCGACTTCAAGTCTGCAGATTTAGCATTTTGTAGACCATCGATCTTTTTCAACAAGCTCTTATGATCTTTTTGTAAGTTTTGAATGGCCGTCTTCAGATCCTTAGGATTCTTTAAGATGGTATGTAATTCAGCTAATAACTCAAGTCTTTCATTTACAAAATTTTCAGCGGCTAATGCAGTGATGGCTTCTATCCTTCTCACACCAGCAGCAACAGAACTTTCATTAGTGATCTTAAATTGTCCAATCACTCCTGTTGCAGGCACATGACATCCACCACATAATTCTCTTGAATAGCTTGGATCGAATGTTATCATTCTAACTTCTTCACCATATTTTTCTCCAAAAAGCATCATAGCTCCGGCTTGTTTTGCTTCTTCAATCGGAATAGATCTGGCTTCTTCAAGAGATATGTTTTCTCTGATCTTTTGGTTGACTCGCTTCTCAATTGCCTGTAATTCTTCATCTGTCAATTTTTGAAAATGAGAAAAATCAAATCGTAAATATTGATCTTTTACCAATGAACCTTTTTGTTCAACATGCTTACCAAGAATCTCTCTAAGTGCAGCATGCATCAGGTGAGTTGCACTATGGTTATTTTCGGTCAATCTTCTTTTGCGCTCATTCACCTCAGCCTTTACATTGGCCTTAATATCCGAAGGTAGCTGCGCTGCCAAATGAATAATTAAATCATTTTCTTTTACCGTATCAAAAACCTGAATCGTTTCATCTCCAAAATGAAGGGTACCTGAATCACCCACTTGACCTCCACCTTCAGGATAAAAAGGCGTTTGATTTAAAACCAATTGAAATTGCTTTTTCCCTTTTGAACTCATCTCCCGGTACTTCGTCAAATTTGCGCCATCAAGCGTGAGTTGATCATATCCAACAAATGCACATTCCAAGGTATCTTTGACGATTTGCCAGTCGCCTAGTTCTTTCTTGGCATCTGCACGAGATCTTTCTTTTTGAGCTTGTAATGCTGCATCAAATCCTTTTTCATCAATGGTCCATCCTTTTTCTTCGGCGATCAACCTAGTTAAATCAATTGGAAAGCCAAAGGTGTCATATAATTCAAAAGTGGTATTTCCGTCTAGGGTATTACTTTCTGGTGTAAAACTTTCAATTCGCTGCAATCCATCAGCAAGGGTTTTCAAGAAAGACTTTTCTTCTTCTAAAACTACTTTAGCCACAAATTCCTGTTGACTTTTTAATGAAGTGAAAAGATGAGCAAATTGATCAGATAAAATCTTGACCAATTCATATAAAAAGGGTTTTTTAATATCGAGGAAGGAATAATAGTATCGCACCGCTCTTCTCAATATCCTTCGGATCACATAACCTGCACCCGTACTACTAGGTAAGGCGCCATCTGCAATGGCAAAACTAACTGCTCTGACATGGTCTGCAAGAACGCGCATAGAAATATCAACCTTATTATCCTCTGTGTAGCTTCCTTCATATTTTTTACCACTAGCTTGCTCTATATAAGCAATGGTATTCGAAAATAAATCCGTATCGTAATTGGATTTCACTTGCTGAAGTGCCATCGTAAGTCTTTCTAGACCCATTCCAGTATCTACATGTTTATCTGGAAGCTCTTCCAATGAGCCACTTGCATTTCGATTGTATTGAATGAAAACCAGATTCCATATTTCAATCACCAATGGATGATCCATATTTACAAGCGTAGCTCCATCTATTTTTGCTCTTTCCTCATCAGATCTCAGATCAATATGAATTTCAGAACATGGACCGCAAGGACCCGTCTCCCCCATTTCCCAAAAATTGTCCTTTTTATCAAAGTACAAAATTCGATCTTTTGGAACCAGCTTGCTCCACTCTTCCACGGCTTCATGATCAGCTTCTAAACCATCTGTTTCTGAACCTTCAAAAACAGAAGCATATAGCCTATTCGGATCTAATTGTAATTCTTTGGTAAGCAATTCCCAAGCCCAATTGATGGCTTCTGTTTTAAAATAGTCACCGAAAGACCAGTTACCTAGCATTTCAAACATGGTATGGTGATAACTATCTCTTCCGACTTCTTCTAAATCATTATGCTTTCCACTTACACGCAAACACTTTTGCGTATTGGCTACTCTTTTGTCAATGGCAACTTTATTACCCAAGAAAAAATCCTTAAATGGATTCATACCTGCATTAATAAACATAAGACTTGGGTCATCCTTTGCCACAATTGGTGCAGAATCGACAATTTTGTGCCCTTTTTCTTCAAAAAACTTAAAAAACTTCTCTCTAATTTCTTTTGATGTCATAAATCAACCTTAATTACGAACAATGTTGAAAATCAATGTATTAATAATTTTGTAAAATTATTTAATCGTGCTATTTTTGGACGGCTCTAATAAGCCTCCCACAATTAGAACAAATTATATCCAAGTACGAAGTTATTTGATTTTATCTTAACGACCATTGATGCGTAAGGAAAAATATTTTTATAATACAGAAAGTCTACAGTTTGAGCGTGTAGCGCTAAGTAGAAAGGATAAATTAATAAGAGCGGGTGGTATCATATGTACACTTCTTGTAAGTTCTGTCCTAATCCATGTTTTAATTTCCGAATTTGCTCCTTCACAAAAGGAACGATCTCTTATGCGAGAGATGGAACAAATGGAATATGAATATCTTAAAATGAATGATAAAGTTGCTTCCTTATCAAAGGTGGTAGAAAATGTTCAGAATAGAGATGCTCAAGTTCATAGATTCATGTTTGGGATGGATCCTATCGATCAAGATGTGTGGGATGGTGGTATTGGTGGACACGACAAATACCAAAACCTTACGAAATACAACAAGTCAGGAGAGCTTCTTATTAATACTTGGCAAAAAATTGATAAACTTAGAAGACGTGTTGATTTACAATCGAAGTCACTAGATACCATAGAAACTTACGCTAAAAAGCGTGAAGATATGATTGCATCTATTCCTTCAATTAAACCTATTAGAGAAGATCAACTAAAAAGGAAGATCAAATCTTTATCAGGTTATGGAGTTAGAATGCATCCGATTCATAAGGTGCGAAAAATGCACTGGGGAATAGATTTTACTTGTCCTAGAGGAACCGCAATCCAAGCGACTGCTAATGGAAAGGTAATATCTGTTAAATCTTCTAGAACGGGTTTTGGAAAGCATGTCATCATTGATCATGGATATGGATATACTTCTCTATATGCACATATGGATCGAATAGATGTGAAAAAAGGAGAAGAAGTTTCAAAAGGACAAAAAATAGGTATTGTTGGAAATACAGGAACATCAACTGCTCCTCACCTGCATTACGAAGTAAAATATAAAGGAAAACATGTTAATCCTATCCACTATTGCATGGACGGATTATCACCTGATGAATATCAGGAACTTGTTGAAAGATCTGCAATAGCTAATCAATCTTTCGATTAACCAACAGATTATAAACTCTTTAGTAAAGACTTATACTATTTTAGTATAAGTCTTTTTTTATGGAACAAGAAAACCAGACCGCTTGTAACAATTGCAGAAGCTCTTTTGAGCCTATCTATGCTTACTGCCCAAATTGTGGTCAGAAAAAAATACAGGGTATTCCACGATTTACTGAATTGATCTATGATCTCTTTTCTACTTTATTCAATCTCGAATCAAAATTTTTCCGAACACTTAGAGCACTGTTTATTCCAGCTCGCCTAACTAAAGACTTTTTTCTCGGCAAACGAAATGCCTACTATAAACCTATGAGGCTGTTCACGCTAAGTTTCTTAGCTAATCTAGCTGTGCTTGGTTATTTTGCTAATAAACATGCAACCGTTCAAGATGGGCAAATTTCATTGTCCAAAGAACTCAACGAAATTAAAATGGGTTCCGATAGTCTATGGCAAGAACTTGATGAAAAACATGATTCTTTGGATTCAACTTATACGGAGGTTATAGATGTAAGAAACAAGATTGATAGCAGCTATTTTAAATCTGCAGATAGCATTATTGTATTTGATGGATTTGTTTTCACCGATGGGAATGGAAATCAAAGTCAAATGATACAATCAGTTTCAGTCAAAGACATTAAAGAACTTGACGAAGAGGCCCTTCTTGAAAAATACAACAAGAAAACTTTTTTCGAAAAAACACTCTTTCTCCAATATTTGAAAATATTAGATGATCAAAAAGGGATGATTCCATTTGCCATTGGAAATCTCTTGTGGATGATGATTCTTTTAATTCCAGCACTGGCATTTGTGCTTCACTTATTGTATATCAGGCGGAAGAAATATTATATAGAGCATGTTATTTTCCTGCTTTATTTGCACCCAGTAGCCTTTATCAGTATTTCACTGGTTTTGTTATTTCAAACTTATTTGCCCAGTTATACCATACTTGTTGTTTTGTCTGCCATCTTGATTTTCTTTTTCTTAAGTATGAAATATTATTTTCAACAATCGTGGCTTAAGACCTTTTTCAAACTTTGCATATTGCTTTTTTGCTACTTAAATTTAGTGCTCATATTTACTATGGCCACTTTATTATTAAGCATGATATTTTATTGATTGCTAATTATGCAATTTCTAATTAAACTTGCACTCTGATATGGAAATGGAGAAACTTGTAAATAAATATGAATTGGTTGTTGGCTTAGAAGTCCACCTTCAACTCAATACGAAGTCAAAAGCTTTTTGTGCGGATGAGAATGTATTTGGTGATCAAATCAATACACACACAAGTCCTGTTAGTTTGGCTTATCCCGGTACCCTACCGACAGCAAATGAAACTCACATCATAAGTGCCATTAAACTCGGCCATGCATTAGGGTGCGAGATACAAAAAGAAATCAGTTTTGATCGAAAGAATTATTTCTATCCTGACCTACCCAAGGGTTATCAAATAACACAAGATCGGAATCCTATATGTGTGGGTGGTGAAGTTGTTTTAGATGAGATGGCAAATAAAACCATAAGATTGCACCACATTCATTTAGAAGAAGACGCAGGCAAACTTCAGCATATAGAAAATTCTAACTACTCCCTTGTAGATTACAATCGAGCTGGAACGCCGCTAGTTGAAATCGTTACCGAACCAGATTTCCGATCAGGGGAAGAAGTATTATTGTTTATTCAAAAGCTCCAACAAATAGCTCGCTATCTTGAAATATCAGATGCAAATATGGAAGAAGGATCGTTGCGATGTGATTGTAATGTATCAGTTATGCTCAAAGGAGCCAGTCAATATGGTGAACGATGTGAAATAAAAAATGTCAACTCTAAAAAATTTGCTAAGAAAGCTGTTGAGTTTGAAATGATGAGACAAATTAAACTCATTGAGCAAGGAGAAAAAATCACCATGCAAACCCTAAGGTTTGATCCAGCAAAAGGTACTACCAGTCCTATCAGATCCAAAGAAGAGGCCCATGACTATAGATATTTCCCTGACCCAGATCTTATTCCTTATAAGGTCACAGATGAATTAATTGATCAGTTAAGACAAAATGCTTCAATATTACCTAAAGAAGCTCAAGATGTTTTAATAAATCAATACGGAATTAAACCATATAATGCCAGCATCATTTGTCAAGAAAAAAATCATTATAGCTATTTTATAGACTTAGTAAAACAAGAAAAAACTTTAGCTGCACCACTTGCCAACTTCTTTATTAATAAGCTAAGCCCTTTAGCAGAGGAACAAAATATAAGCTTACCCGACTTAGCCATCCAGAAAGATCAAATCATTCAGTTAGTAGGATTGATCAAAGAAGAGAAGGTTTCCCAAAATATAGCATACAAAGAACTCTTCGAATTAGTATTAAAGTCTGATGAAGTATCTGTAGAAAAATTAGCCGCCAAACATGGCCTTATCATCGTAGATCAATTAGATACTTTGGGACCAGATTTAGAAAAACTGATCGAAAAATATCCAGATAAATTCGAAGCTTTAGCCGGTGGGAAGAAGCAATTTTTCGGATTATTTATGGGAGAGCTTATGCGCGCAAGCAATAATAAGGCTAATCCAAAACAAATTAAAGAATTGATAGACAAGAGGATAAAAGAGTATTTATCTTGATAGTTTATGAAAATTGTCTATTATTACTACTTGAAATAGTCCCATGGCTATAAACATAGATCAACTAACGAAACTCTACTACTCTATTGGAGAAGTGGCAGAACTATTTGGAGTGTCCAGGAGTCTAATCCGCTTTTGGGAAAGTGAGTTTGACATCCTAAAACCTAAAAAAAATCGAAAAGGAGATCGGAAGTTCACTGTCAAAGACATAGAAAACCTAGAAATCATCTATAATCTAGTCAAAGTTAAAGGTTATACCTTGGAGGGTGCTAAGAGAAATATTCGCCTTCAAAAAAGTGAGCAAAAGCAAAAAAACCTACTCCTCAAGAAATTAAGAAATATCAAATCTGGTTTAGAAAACCTCAAAGATCAGCTTTCCTAAAAAATTTACCTTTCCTAACTATTTAAATTTTTCGTGTAATTATTAAAGGATTTACCTGCGCTTATTAGATCTATTTGATTTGTGAAATTTGCGCTTATGTCCTGATCCACCTGACTTTGATTTGTAATACTTAGGATTCCATTTGGGTTGTTCTCCCATCTCTTTAGGAATCTCCAATTTAGCCACGGGTTTTTCAATTAGTTTTTCAATCTTATCAAAAGCCCTCATATCCTCAGGATTGACAAAACTGATGGCTACTCCTGTAGTTTCAGCTCTTGCAGTTCTACCGATTCGATGCACATAATCTTCTGCATCTCTTGGCACATCGTAGTTGATTACTAAATTGATCTCCTTAATATCAATACCACGACTCATGACATCAGTAGCAACAAGAATTCTGGTTCTTCTGGATCTAAAACCTGCTAAGACTGATTCTCTTTCCTTTTGTTCTAAGTTAGATGAAATACCATCTGCATTCAATTTTGCACGTCTCAAGGCACGCACGATTTCAGAGACTTTCTTTTTGGTAGAGCTAAATATTAAAATGCTTTTGTAATT
>CALGNN010000043.1 GCA_937961455.1 uncultured Saprospiraceae bacterium | reverse complement strand
CACACAGCAAACATCAATGGTCAAAGTTTTAGCTATACTGCAAAGTGTGGCACCCTCCCTGTTTGGGACGATAAAGGAAAGGCCATTGCATCTCTATTTTACACTTACTATACAAGGGACAACATTCGTGCAAGGGAAGAGCGTCCCTTAGTTATTTCGTTTAACGGAGGGCCAGGTTCAGCATCTGTGTGGATGCATGTTGCATATACAGGACCGCGAATTCTAGAAATAGATGACGAAGGCTTCCCCATTCAACCTTATGGCGTAAAAGACAATCCTTATTCCATTCTCGATATTGCCGATATCGTATTTGTAAATCCAGTTAATACCGGTTACTCGAGAATTTTAGATTCTGAAGTTGATAAGAAAACCTTCTTTGGTGTGAATGCTGACATCAAGTATTTAGCAGAGTGGATCAACACATTTGTCACACGGAATAATAGATGGAGATCACCTAAGTTTTTGGTAGGTGAAAGTTATGGTACAACAAGGGTATCAGGCCTTGCTCTTGAACTACAAAACCGTCAATGGATGTATCTTAACGGTGTAGTGCTCGTTTCTCCAACAGGGCTTGGGATTAAAAGAGATGGCCCAGTCGATGCAGCTAATAGACTCCCCTACTTCACGGCAGCAGCCTGGTATCAAAAAGCCTTGGACCCAAGTTTACAGAATAAAGATTTAGATGAAATATTGCCTGAAGCAGAATATTTTGCCATCAATGAGTTAGCTCCAGCAATTGCAATGGGCGGATTTTTAGATGCAGATCAAAAAGATGAAGTTGCCGAAAAAATGGCGCTGTACTCTGGACTATCAAAGAAGGTAATCATTCAAAATAATTTAGATGTCAGCCCATCTTTCTTCTGGAAAGAATTACTGCGTGAGGAAGGATACACTGTTGGTAGATTAGACTCAAGATATTTAGGCGTCGATAAGAAAAATGCTGGTAGCAGACCTGATTACAATTCAGAACTTACGAGTTGGCTACACTCGTTCACACCAGCAATCAATTACTATTTAAGAGAGGAGCTTAATTACAAAACGGATATTAAATATAACATGTTTGGCCCTGTGAGACCATGGGATCGAAGCAATGATAATACAGGAAATAACCTCAGACAAGCCATGGCACAAAACCCCTATTTGAATGTTATGGTACAATCTGGATACTTTGATGGAGCTACTAATTACTTCGATGCAAAATATACTATGTGGCAATTAGACCCAAGTGGTAATTTTAGAGATCGCCTTAGATTTGAAGGATATCGGAGTGGCCACATGATGTATCTCAGAAGAGAAGATTTAAAATTGTCCAACGACCATTTCCGAGATTTCATTCAAAAGAGTCTGCCTGCTAAAGGAACTCCTGCTAAATACTAAAGCAAAAAAATAACCCATTTTATAACAAAAAACACAATCATGAAAACCAGTAAAATGTATACAGACGAATTGAAAAAACAATTCGGTTATCTGGCTACTTGGCTCCCAGGTACTCCAATAGCTTTAGGAGATATTGGCAAGATGGAGCATAACGTATTTAACAAAATCTCTAATTTATCAGATCTTGGAATTTCATTTGAGGTGCAAGCAGATGACACTCCTTCTGATATTGAACATAATTCTCAAGGCTCAGTATCTGTGTCATTCAAAGCAGCGGGCAGAGCTGCCCTTCCTGGTAGTAGTTTGGGTGAATTAGATGCAGGCATTAGTGTTTCATTTTCGAAAGAACATGCTATTTTATTCAAAGCTAATGGCACAACATCTCCAAGTATTAAAAATCAAATTGGCCTAGGGCAAGAAATTTTAAAGAGATACAAAGCAGGCGATTGGGACAAAAATTGGGTGGTAGTTACTGAAGTGGTAAATGCCGATAGTGCTACTATTTTAATTTCTGGATCAGCTGATAGTAAAATTGAGCTTAAAGCAAAAGGTGGTATCGAGCTCGCAAAGATCGATATTGCTGATGCAGATTTAGGATTAGAAACTACGGTTTCAAAAGATTTATCTACGAAAATCTTAGCTGAAAAAGCCTTAAACCCTTTGTTTAAAGTTTCTAAAGTTCAAAAGAAGTTTTTCAAAGATCCTGGATTTGAAATTTCAAAATCCAAAAATCTACCAGGTGAAAAAGAAGATCTTATTTTCAAGGAAGTTGAAATAGAATAAATTTAAAACATCAAAAAACTTAATTATCAGATTGAGCGCTGATAGTGCTTACAAGACAATAAAAGCAGGCTTCTATTGCTAGAAGTCTGCTTTTATCTTCAACAGCTTAGTTCTTGGTTTTTTAGTAGTCTGTTCTTCTCGATTATTACTTTAATCTTTGCGGGTCTTTCAAACTATAAAAATGCAATTGTGAATAGCATATGTAGCTGCAAACTCCTAATTGGTGAGAATTAGCTCCTTATTGGTCAATATTCAATAAAAACTGGTAAGTTCGATCCAACGCAATTTATGCATTGAGTTTAATACTAATCTGTACTTCTGTACCTTTTTCGGTTGAATAAGGTGTAACAGTTATGTCTTCTTCGGACATCTTATTAATGAAGGCCAGTCTTTTTTGTGTGATCTTTGTTCCATAAGATTTATTGGTTTTATCCAAATTAATTGATTTGTCAATGGTACCATTGTCAAATACACTTACTTGTAAATGCTCGTTCAATTTTTTAAAACTAATCTTAATCACTCCTCCCTCTTTGACACCTTTCATCCCATGCACGACAGCATTTTCTGCAAAAGGTTGAATGAGCATAGGCGGAATTTCTATGTCAGAAGTATTAATGTGACGGTCACATTCAATTTCGAAATCAAATGAATTATTCAACCTTAATTGTTCAAGTTCGAGATAATTTCCTAACATTTTAATTTCATCATTCAGTGTCAATAATGATTCTGATGAGGCATTCAAATTACCTCTTATGAGTTGAGCAAATTTACCAAGATATTCCATGGCAGATTCCTTCTCATTTTTCATGACAAAATTTTGGATAGAATTTAAACAGTTAAAAATGAAGTGTGGGTTCATTTGAGCTGCCAAGGCAGATTTTTCAAGGTCTCTAATTTCTTTTTCAATTTGAAAGTCCTTTCTTATCGTGCGCAATCTTCTTTGATAAATTTGATAGCCTAATATGGTGAGCAAGATGAATAATAGTATTCTAATACTTAACCACTCCCACCAAGGTTTTTTGATGCTAAATTCAAAAATTTCAGAATCACCCCAAACACCATCAATATTTTGAGACTGTACTTGAAAAGAATAAAACCCGGGATTTAAATCAGGAAAATCAACTGCAGTAGACTTAGTATAATTCCAATCTTGACTATTTAATTTATACCTGTAATTAATATCACCTGATAGCGCATAATCAAGCGTTTTAAATTCATACTTAATATTGTTAAATGAATGATGGAGACTTGTATCTTTTGAAATCCAGTTTTCATTTGCACTTACATGTTCAAATATTGGAGCGGTCTTATCGCTTTGCTCAATTTCTTGATCAAATATTACGAGTCCCTTATTCGTAGCAATGATCAAGCTATCATTTCTTTCTGCCAAACCATTTATTTGATTAGATGGCAGTCCATGTTTTGAATTTAAGCAACGAATTTCATATCCATTAATAGGATCTCCTTTCAATTGACTTAAACCTACTTTTGATAAAACATAAATAAACTCATCTTGCAAATAAATTTCTTCTGTATTATCTGTGCATAAACCATCATCAGTTTTTATTGAAAACAACTGATCCTTCAAGTCCCATATAACGAGCCCATATCCCTGAGTAGCTAAAAAATACCACTGATCATTTTTTACAATAGAATTAATCCGCACATTTAATTCAGGCCGATCACTAATGACTTTTTCAGGAATAGAATCGTTAAAGTAATATAGGCCGTCTTTGCGTCCCAATAAATATAGATCCTGCTTAACTTTCTCAACATCCAAAACCCTATAATTATGAAGATTCAGATGATTAGTTGAGACGAATTCCGGAAGTTTTTGAAAATCTTTGTGAAAGCCAAAATTTGAAGATGAAAGCCAAAATTTCCGATCGTCAAAAATTCTTATTTTATTAGCTAGTACATTATATACATAATCATAAACCATCGAAGGCGTTTTAATAAAACTCAATTCATTTTTTTCATTCATTACAAATGAACCCCTATTGGCTACCGCAAATGTATTCTTATCTAAAATCTGAATGTCAGCCAATTCTTTATATTCACTTACAAAAATAGCTTCACGTGCAGCGTTTTTAGTAGTAAATATTTTTTCACGTCCTTCAATAAAAATTATGTTACCATCTTGCACAATGACATCCGTTGCATCAATATCTGATTTATCCTTTAAAACATTTTTGAACTTCTTATTCGAAAGTTTAAAAAAACCTTCATCCAAGGTTGTTATCCAGATATTCCCATACTTATCTTCAAAGACACAAGTAGGTGATAAATTTTGAATTATGGATTGTTTCCTTTGGTTTAATAATCCGTCCAAATCTTTGTAAAGCTCTGCACCTCCAAGATCACCTCTTAATACAATGAATTCTCCTGAGTTCAATTTAATAACATCTCTAATCTGAAATTCATTATTAACTTCTATTACTTTTTCATCTTTTATAAAAATATCAAATCCAATTACAGAGCATAATAAAATCGAATCATTGATTTGGAAAGATCTCGCTTGAGAAGTTAATGGTGCATCTTCAACTCTATTGAATTTATAATTAAGGCCTTTATATAAAAGTCTACCGTGACCTCTTATATCATTTGCTGTTTCATACCTCTGGTAATCTAATAGTTTATAGCTGCTTGTTGCCTTATTTTTGTTGAAAGTTATTACTGAAGAACTATCTATTTTAATGACTCCTACATAAGCTATATTATCATTGGTTTCGATTTCTAAAATTTCTCCTTCACAATACTGATTTATTTTTAAAACACCATAGCCATCTAAATCTGCATAAAAATCTCCTGATTCAGACAAATGCATTTCAGCAATTCTGAATCTTGGGCTATAGTTTTCGATGATTTCTTGACACGCAAAAACACTAATCTCTTCTGAGGCAAGATCCATTTCGAAAACTTCACTTCCAAAAGAAAGCATGAACAGCTTGTTTTCAGTAGCAGAATAAAATAATTCTAACACTGATGGATTGGTCAGTCCTTCTTTTAATCCATAAACTTTAAAATCATATCCATCAAATCTTACCAGCCCTCGATCAGTTGCTATCCACACATAACCCATATTATCCTGAAGGATTCTATGACATTCATTGCTGGGCAACCCAGACTCTACTGTATAGTTAGTGACTTTATAATTAGGGCTTTGTGACCAACAAACACTTATGTAAAAGATTAATATGGATGATAGTATGAATCGAATCATATTAAATTATTCAAAGCTGCTAGAAAAGCTTTTTTCCTCCTTCTTGCTAGAGGCACAGCATCTTGATTGTTCATATAAATAATATCTCCATCCTTTGAAGAAATTTGTTTGACATATTTTAATTGCACCAGATGACTGGCATGCGTTCTAAAGAAAACATTTGTAAAACTCAACAGCTTTTCCACTTCAGACAAAGCTTTACTTACCAGCTTTTTATCACCATTGACTAGATAAATCTCGCAATAGCTTTGTTTAGCTTGACAGCGCAATATTTCATCTATTTTAATAACATCAATTCCTTCTGAGGTAGCAATCGTTATGGATTGTTTTTTATTGGTATTTCTTTGTAACAAATCTTGGAAAGCCTCAAACATAAAGTCTTTTTTTATGGACTCTTTCGCTTTAGTAACAGCTTTGATAATATGCGAAGGTGTATAGGGTTTTAGAATGTAGTCCAAAGCTTCATGTTGAAATGCCTCAATCGCATATTGATCATAGGCAGTTGTAAAAATGACCTTAAAATCTTTATGTCCCAATTTATCGAGTATCTCAAAACTCTTACCATCGTCTAATTCAATATCAAAAAATACCAGATCAGGCTGAAGGCTACTGATCGTTTTAACGCCTTCAGTAATTGTTCCCGCCGAACCTAAATAATTCAAATCCGGACAATACTCTTTTATCAGATTCATTAGCAAATTCAATGAATCTCGCTCGTTCTCAATAATTACAAAGTTCAATGTGTAGTCAATTTAGTATGATGACAGATATATTTATTTGCCAATTGGTATTCTTAGCTTACTAAGGTAAATAACTCATGAGAATTGACAGTCAGTGAGGCTATATATTTCTATTCATTCAAAAATGTATTAAGAAGCGCAATTCATATTTACAACTAAGTAAAAAATTACAAAGCGCTTCTCGAACAGGATAGCGCTTTGTAATTTTCAAAAGTAATTCCTAAGCAAGTAAGTACATTAAATTAATACTTAATAATCTTTTGCATACTTACTTGATTATTCGTTTTATGCAAAATTGAAATAAAATATAATCCGGAGGGAAGATTATTTAAATCAATAATGTCATAGGTTTTTAAACTACTTATATCTTGATACAGTGTACCATCACTATTTAAAATATTAATAAAATAATCTTCTAGCAGTCCTTTTAATCTAAATTCATTAACAACTGGATTTGCATATAAAGTGATAAATTCATCTAAACAGACATCTGCATCAGTTAGTGCACCATTACTTGGACTTGTACAAACATATGTTGCATCTATCAATTCGGCAACATGCACAGTAATACATTCTTGCACACAACCTTGTCCATCTGTCACCTGAATTGTATAAATTCCAACTGGCATGTCTGTATACAATCCATTATCTAAATCAGTACCCATGCTTGGGCTGATCTGATAAAAATACGCACCGTCTCCTCCTGTTGTATTAATTGAAATTATGGCATCTGCTTCTCCAGGTGCAGAAACATAAACTGTATTATCATTACAACCATTGCACTCCAATTCACAACTAATGGCCTCTGGTTCCGTAATATTAATCGTATTACAAACTTCTGTTACATCATCATCATTAACCACTGTAATTGTATAGTTGCCAGCTGGTAAATCTGCAATAGTTCCATCTGAATACTGCGTACCCAGGTCAGGACTTACGAAATACACCACACCTTGGTTGTATGGGAATTCTAACTTAATAATTCCATCCGAACCTCCATTACAACTTACATTTTGTAAGACTGTAGCTTCACATGATAAAACAGTTGTGCAATAAAGAGATGAAGATGCATAGACGGTAAACATCTCAGTTAAACTTTCAACATTCGATATACCCTGGTCTTCTATTTTTATAACATATTCGGAGCCTGTCAAACCAGTCAACGGAAATACAATAGGACCATTTATCATGGATGTGTCAAGTGCTATAACAATTGGGTAAGTAACACCTCCATCCTCAGATAACAAGACATCAACCTTATCCACAGAACCTGTCGACTCCCATTCTATAGTTATGGAATCATTCTCACAAAAATATTCATTTGGCGCAATCGTCGGTTGCAAAATTGTAATAGTGCCCGCTTCATTTCCAAACTTAACTTTCTCATCAAGTAAATATTTCTCATCTTCTACATTACCAACATGATCAACAGCTCTGGTGTAGAAAAAATATTCTGACCCAGGATCTCCTTCAAATAAATAAATGGTGGTATCAATTTTTTCAGCAATTAATAAATAAGGGCTAGAATCTTTTGACATAAAAAGATTATAATAATCTATACCTACTCCACCCGTATCATCTATTCCGCCCCAACTAAGTTCAACAAAATCTTCTGAAACGAGGTACGGGATAATCGTATCCATTTCACTAGTAGGTGCAAAGGCATCAATTAAATTCGTCCATACATTTGTTAATAAAGCAGCATTCAAATCAAAAATTATAGATGCTTGAGCCTGCACTGTATCACCAGTCATAAGTGTTGTCTGCGGCCTTATCGTATAATTCACGTAGCCTTCTCCTTGTTTAGGTATCGTGTCATTATAAAGTGTGACAGTCGTATCATTAACAGGCAAAAATCCTGTCAGTGCATCTTCGGGAGGAAGGTTCGTCTCAGGATCTATCGATTCTAATATCCAAAATATTTCATTCTTTAAAACATCGATTCCTGCGGTAATATCTACAAATACATTTAGTGAATCTCTGACGTCGAGTCTTTCCTGATAAAAGGTGGTATTCTCTGGAACAGAGAAATTAAATGAACCAAATCCAAAATCCGAAAGTCTGACAGAGTAAATATTCAAATTAGGATGAACGGGTACATTTATTTTTACTACCTGTGCAGGAGCGGTTGCAAAATCAGGATCATTCTCGTAAAAGACTGTGTATCCTAAATTGTCATTGATGCTGACCCATTGTGCCGTATCATATCCTAAAGGCCCAGATATTTCATTGGGATCGACAGCATGTAATCGAGGAATGTCAAACTCATCTCCATCATCGTCGTCATCATCTGGATCATCGTCATCATCATCACATTCTTCATAGTTAGGATTGATTATATGCGGCAATACATCATAGATTGCGTGTCCAACATTCCCTGGAGTTACATAAGGAAATTGCATTCCCGTTGGATGATAATAATTATAGGTTCCTAAATACTCAGATGATGTATCATAGGTACCATCAGGTTGTAAAATAGCTTCACTTGAGCCTGGACCACTTGAATTGGGTTTTAACCATTTCGAATTAGTGGGATTGTCAGGATCAGGTTGATGGTAATAATCATCCGGAGATTGCTCCCATCCTTCTGACGCCGGATCAGCAGTATTAGGTAGCTGATTATAACAATTCCTTTGTGTATGAGCGTCAGAATGGGCAAATACTAGTTCAAAAATTGCAAAACCTGCAGCAGCTCCAACGATCACTGGAATCCAAATTGCCTCTCCATTAAAATCTACATAGCTTGTCGGATTATTTTCTGCATAAGTATATTTATGAAGTGTTGAGGGAACACCTAGATGACCAAAAAAACCATCTTTCGAAGTGAACCTACCAACAGCTGGATCATAAAACCTAGATCTGTAATAGTATAAATCTGAATCAATTTCTTTTTCTCTCCCTGTATAGGTATATCTATTTGGGACTGCTCCAGTTTCATTAATTATATTTCCAAAGGCATCGTAAACATAACTCTTGGCAATTGATTCATTGCTAATACTTAATTCCGTTATACTGCCTAAACCATCTTTATGATAAAAATAATTTACTCCTGACTGTCTCATAGCAAGCCATCCATCCGGATTAAGGCTAGATGAGAATAAGGTCTGGGTATTTCCATTATTATCTAATTCAAGAAGAACATTTTGAAAATCATGAAGATATCTTAGCTCATTCCCAGAGCTATCAATCATAGAAATCTTATTGCCAAATGGATCATATTTATATGAAGTAAATGCGCCACTAGGATGTATAATTTCAACAAGTCTATTTTCTGCATTGTACTTATATTCTGTTATAATCCCATCCTGTGACTTACTAATGAGGTTTCCAGAATCATCATAACTAAACGTTGTATCATTTACTGAAAGCAAAAAATTTGCATTGTTGTATAGATATTGCTCTGATACATTGTTCGTAGTACGCTCAACTCTATTTCCAACTTCATCAAACACCATGACTTCATAAGAACCATCGCTGTAGATGATGCTATCTAGACGATTTAGATTATCATAAAAATATGCTTCCATTAATCCATCGTGATTGGTCTTACTCAATCTATTTCCTTGATTGTCATAAGTATAGGCACTACTAGAAATAATTGAATTATCTGAGGCATAATTTGTCAATAAAGTCAACTGTCCGATAAGATTATATGCAAAGGTAACGTAGGTGCCATTGGGATTATCTTGCCTTGTTAACCTTCCAGCTGTATTATATTGAAAACTTGTATTGCCAAAGGAGTTGCTCATAGAAATTAATCTACTGAAGGCATCATAAGTATAATTGGTAACACTGCCATCTGGGTCCGTCATTGAAGTACGATTACCCTTTGCGTCATAGCTATAGAAAATCGTCTTATTCCAATTATTGATGGTCTTGCTAATGAGTCTATTCCTGCTATCATAAGCATAACTAATGTTGATATCATCATTAGCAGCATAAGTTAATCTTCCAGATTTATCATAAGTAAAACTTTCAGTATTATCTTCAAATGACTTTGAAGTGATTCTATCTAAGTTATTGCGCTCATAGCTAATGTCGATTCCAGTAGGAGTTGTTTTAGTAAGTATATTTCCATTTGCATCATACTGATAAGTCCAAGTATAACCCATTTGATCAGACTCAGCTGTCAACAAGCCTCTTTCATCATATTCAAAATTAGAAACAGCGCCCTTAGCATCTTTAATAAACTTCAAATTACCCACATGATTATGTTCAAAAGATGTGGTATGTCCATCAATGCTCACACCTACCAAACGATTCATAGGATCATAAGAATAATTATGCACTACTCCATTTAGATTTGTTTCACTGATTACATTACCATTGCCATCATAGGTATAATTCCTGACCCTCCCCAGATTGTCTTCTAAAGAAGCAATCCTATTTCTCATATCATAGCTCATAGTCATTTCTTCACCTACAGCATTAATGACTTTAGTCATATTTCCTCTGCTATCATATTCATAAGTTTCACCTCCAATAGGATAACTTAGGCTTGTAATATTCCCAAAGGAATTGTAAGTCATGAGATACGTTTCATCTCTTTCATTTGTCAAACTTGTGATATTACCATATGAGTCATATAGCATAGTTTGAAAAGTACCATCTGGATGAGTAATCTTAGAAATATTATCATCCGAGTCATATTCATAAAAAGTGGTATTGCCATTTCTATCAGTTTCCGACTGTAGTCGATTAGTGCTCGTATATGATCTAAGATTTGCAAATCCATTTGGATCTGTTTGCTTTACTTTATTGCCATTTCCATCATACAAACTTGAATTTGCATTACCATTTAAGTCTGTGAATTTTGTCATATTCCCTTCATCGTCATATTCAAATAACATATCTTGATTCGACGGATTAGTTAATTTGACTAGTAAGCCTACATCATTAAATTCATATTTAGTAGTCATGGGAACTCCTTCCTCCTGAATAATCCGAAAAGATTTATTCTCTGAAAATGTAAATGACTCTTCTCCAAAACAGGTAAGCAATTTTCTTACTTTCTGATTAGAAGAATATTTAATAACCAACGGTGTTTCATTTTTATCTAAGATTTCAATGAGATTATTTCTATCATCATAATTATACTTTTCAGAAAATCCCATTGGGTCAATTACCTCAACCAAATTTCCATCATCATAGACATATTGAAAACTTCTCGTACCAGGTCCGTTATTATCATCCATTTGGACTAGAAGACCATTTTCCCATGAAAAATCAAGTGCTCTACCATTAGAATGTTGCAGATTACTTAAGAATCCATCTTGATAGTTGAATGTGATCGTATTGCTTTTATTATCTAAGAGCTGAGTCATACTTCTATGACTTGGGTCTTCAAATAAATGGACTAAACCATATTTGTTTGTTAACCTGTACTTATCGCCATCATATTTTTCTAGCTCATCAAATACATTTAATGGAGCATCGTAGTTAGGACCATTAATTTTAAATGTGTCTCGTCGCCCTGCCACTCTACTTATTATGACATTATCTAAGCTATCTAATTGGTAATTCATTGCATATGAAAATACCCAGCCATTACCATAACCATAATTAATGGTATCCAATGAGGTATTAAATGAGTATGTCACATCAATTGGTAAGGCTTGGTCTCCAATAAATAAATCTGATCGTTGGTAAAAGAAATTACCCGATCTCATATTTACCTGTGTATTATGAGGACCTTCAATATTTAGCAGATCTTGTCCAAGCACTTGTGTCTGCATTGCAAACAAAGCCAAAAAGAATGTGACGAATGATAATTTATAAATATTCATCTGTAGAAAATTTATTGAAAATCTTATAGTTGTTTGATTCATTTTAAATGTCTTTTTCATGGTTTACTCTTTTAAAATGAAACTCAAAGGATGAGAAGAATAAGAATATACTGTAATGCTAGCCACCGATCCAGGCCTCAGAATTCCAGGTGGTCCATTGGGTTCTTGAAACTCCAAATAGAGCTCTTGATTATCCTCGTCAAAATTATCTGGATCAAATGAAAGTGGTGCACCCCGCTTACTTAACAACCATCTGCTTGGACATGGAATGTCTACATTTCCTCCATTCCCAAAAATGATGGTAATAGGTACAAGACGATTTACCCTTACTGCTGAAGGATGTTGAATATCCTTACTCAAATAGTGTTGAGTACCTACATTCACAATATTACAGAAGAAGGATCCATCGCTATCTCCTACAACTGTACCCGCACCTCCTTGAACAACTTCAAACGCATCAACAAGAGAGGATTGTTCTGCTCCGCTTGTTGCTTTCATGTCGTAAAACCCAAGATTCGCTCCAGCTAAATTAAATGTTGCAAATACTAGGGTACTATTCATGAAAATTAACTTATGCGCAGTCAGTGTACCTAACACCGGATCTGTCAATTCTAAAGTCATATTAGGAGTAAACTTCGCTCCTTCAATTTTCAATGTTACGTTACCAGTGTTTCCTCCTCTTCCTGCGTCTACAGATAATACTTGAAATGGGATAATCTCAGCCTTAAGATCTACATCTTGAAAACTTTGTGAAGTGCTTGCACCATAAGCCAAAACATAATAAGTACCCGGACTTATTTCTGGAACAACGATAGATTGGTTAGCTTCAAAAGCATTTGAGAAACTGTAATCATGATTTGACCTAGTCGGTATAGTTCCATAACTCAAATAAAGCTCATTGATCCCATCTGCAGTATTGCTTGCAAGACTCACTAACATGGTTTCTTTATCTAAGGCCTCATCAATTTCAATTCGATAGTAGATGCCTTGCTCATTTTGCATGCTTGTTGATTCTACAACATCCAATACCAACTCTTTTAAAGTTATGGTAACCTTCTCTTCAGAAATGGTAATGTTATTCAAGTCGTTGCTTTCGTAGATATTATCTAGAATATCCGTTTGCACTATCACAAAATAATCACCCAAAGGTACACCAGGCGTAGTTTCAACTGGACTCAATCCAGTTGAAGTATTTGGTGCTAAACTAATATTCCTTTCTATCGGACCTATATGCTTTATATCAGTTGCATCAAAAATGGAATCTTTTGATAAATAAACAATCTCACTCATGTATCCTGTAGAAGGATTACTTCCTTGATTCAACAAGTCATAGTTTACTACAAATGGATCTCCAACCATTGCTTCGGATTCAAAACTCAGATTTTCTACAACTAGATCAGAAGGAAGCGGCAAACTGGTAGTGAGGAATGAATAAAAGACATTATTATTCTCTCCATTAAACTCGTATAATACATTGTTGGCATCCGTTTTTAAGATGACTACAAAGTTTCCAATTTTATCAATGGGTATAAATGCTTGGATCGTATCCGTATAAGATGATCCAGGAGCAATAATCCGCTCTTGCGATTTAGTGGCAATGATTGGATCAGAATTTTCAATACTAAAGTCCGTAGACAAATACACCTTATCCGTCCAAGAGCCACTAGTAGGTCCCGCACCATCATTATTTACCGTATAAATAATATCAATCGGCTGACCAGAAAACTCACTATTTGGAGCGAGCATATTATCAACTCTCAAGTCAGGTGATGGGCTTAATACAACATGGATTGGCTTTACAGCACCAGAAATATTTCCTTGCGGTCGAATCTTCCAAACACTTGTACTATCCAAAACATTATTAGTAGCACTCGTATGATCAGCAACTAATAAAGCATAGTAATCCCCAGAAAATCCATCGGGAATTTTAAACATTTGATTATTCGAATACGATGCTAAATTTTCAAGTGGCCCTTGCTTAGTAAAATCTTTTACGAAATATTCATAGTTACCTTGCCAAGTAGAATCCGGGCATAAAAATATTCCATCATACCATAATTGATAATCCCACAGGGCTGTTGAGCTTCCCTCATTTTGTACCATCCACTGAAGATTATGCAAACTTCCAGACATCACCGTGTCCGGTAAGGTCGTTGCATTCAAAATGGTAAAATCAACAGGTGGTGGGGCGATGACGTAAATAGGATCACTCCTTCTATAATTATTGCCTTCACCTATGTATTCAAAAACGTCATCTTCTGCATCCGCAAATACATAAATATAACACACTCCTGATCCTGCATTATTTCCAAGCATTGGTAAAATAAATGAGCTTGTATTATCATAGCTATCTCCTGAACCAATGGACGCTAGAATATCTAAATCAGTTATTATTTTCGCATCTGCAGGATTCCAGACTGGATTGGCAGATATATAAATTCTATCAGTCCAGGATCCGGCTCCTTGAACAGCACCAGCTCCAAAATTTAACACTTCAAATGTAGCCGTCAATAATGAACCTGCTGTGGTAGTATCTGGCAAACCTGTTAAAGAACTGATTATAAGATCCGGCCAAGGTGTCAAATTTATTACTAATGAATCTAGGCCGAAATTATTATCCTCTTGCTCAGCCTCAAAAATGACATTTTTAGCATCTGCGAAAACATGCACATATTGCTTTCCTTGAATACCATTAGGCACTGTAAAAGTACTTAGTCTGTTAATTGATTGACCAGCATCCAACTCTGTGGAATATCCAATAGTTCCCAGGCCTGTTGCATTAGCATAATTAAATATTTTTGATGGTGAAATATAAACACTATCGTTTCTACTAAATGTTTCAACATCACCAACACCTTGATTAAGTACTGTCCATTCTATTGAAATATCAGAGCCAGAAAAAGCTGTATCAGGAATTGAAACACTCGATACAATTAAGTCTGCATGTTTAATATTAATAGATGCGCTTTGTGATATATTATTACCCTCATTATTAAATTCAAAGACATTGTTATAGTAGTCTGTGAATACGTATATGTACTGAGTCGAAGCTGCTGTCGCTGGTATTTTTACATTAAGTGAATTAAAGAATGGCACACCATTATTATTCAAACTATCAGGATTAAATACCTGTCCTAAAAAAGTCACTGAATCAAGATCAAATACATTATGATGACTAATATATACTCGATCAATAAATGATTTGCTACTAGGCGTACCTCCTTGATTGAGCGACTCCCATGTCAGCTGAATGGTTTCCCTATTATTTGCCTCTAAAGGCAGCTGAATATTTTGGACTACTAAATCTGGCGGAGGCGTTAAAATAATATCCATCACCGAACTGGTACTTATATTATTATCCTCAAATACATATTCGTAAACACTATTATTATAGTCCGTTACTATATGCACATAATAATCGCCAAAAACATTTGCTGGTAAAGCCAGGGTCTTACTCTTTATTTCAGACTCCCCGGCTACTAAGCTTTCTCTTACTTCAGCTCCTAAGTATTCAGCATTGGCTATATTGAAAACCGGTGAAGTACTGATATATATTCTATCAACAAAATAAGAAGGGATAACATCTCCCAAACCTTGATTTAAAACTGTCCACTGTACATTTATTTCGGTACCTGAGAATGCCTGATTCGGTTGAATGATGTCTGTAACAACTAAATCTGGTGGAGGTGTCAAGGTTATAGCAATAGGGCTAGCAGCCGAGATATTATTATCGTCATTACCTTCAATTAAATTATTATTCCTATCCGCAATCACAAAAATATAATAGGTCCCTTGGATACCCTCAGGCAGGTTCACCATTTTCGTTTGTGCATAAGATTCGCCAAAATTCAATGCGGTCAGATTTACAAATCCTCCAAGATAGGTATCAACACCTTCTTGAAATACTTGATCAGCTGAAAGGTAAATGTAGTCATACCATCCTGTCATACTTGTACTACCTACTGCCTGATTTTCTACTTCCCAAGTAAGCTCAATTTCTTGACCAGAGAAGGGCGATGAAGGTGTAAGAACATTTTTAGCAATCAAGTCTGGAAGTTCTCTTAAAGTAAAAGATTGAGTAGGCCCTTCAGTTTCACAGAAGTCATTTTTAGCTACTACTTTCCATTCATAGACAGCACCAAAAACTAAATTGTTATTGGTATATGCATAGTTAATCTGATTGAGATCTTTACCTGTCGGTTGAGTCGGAATTGGGTCTCCTTGCTTCCACAAGTACAAGTCATAATTTTCTGCACCAATAGAAGGCAACCAAGAGAAATCTATAGGAATGTCAATATCTACAGCACCTTCAGCTGGAAGCATATTACTTACAACCGTAGGAGTATTAAAATTGGTGATATCTAAGTTTAATGTGTCATTCGAAACATTCAAATCTCCAGATAGTAAAGTGTAAGATTCAATTGGATATGACAAATTACTACTAAGATCTATAGGAGTACTAAATGTAAAACTTGCCGTTTGACCTGGAAGAATGACGAGGCTTCCTACATTCTCCGTTATACTCAATCCTCCCCTTATTCCAAATAAAATGTCAAAGCCCGTTTGAGCTATACCACCATAGTTTTGGATTAACACCTCAACAGTTTCAGCATTTCCTAAATTACAGTCATCCACTGGTGATAAAATGGCAACAATGCCAAGATCATTTTCTAAGTATGAAAACTCATCTGCTCCAATATCTGGTGCTGTTGGATCTCTTTCTTCTCCATCAATATCTACCGTTATTGCTGAGAGACTTGTAGCCCCTCCATCCAATGCAATCTGCAATGCATGCAAATCTGTATCACTATAAAACAATGGATCTTCTGATACAGAATTTAAATCCCTATTGGAAGCTATCCTCCAATTTGCGATATTAGAAACTGTTGCACCACTCCAATAGCCCACATTTGTACCTACCGTGTATAAATCATTGTAATTAGAAGAATTGACACTATTAGTTCCATCGATTCTAATGGCAAAACCAGCGCTTGAATTTGAAAAAACATTATTAAGCAAAGTTTTATCAGATCCATAGGTATTATAAAATGCAACACTATTAGGATTTGTGTTGGTCAAATTGATACTATTATGATAGTAGTTTTGATAAGAACCATAATAACTTAAAATACCATAAGAAATATAAGTCCCTCCACCTACATGAATGAAATTGTTTGCGATTAAAGATTGCTTAAGCACTGTAGAACTAGAGTTACGGATATGCAGACCATAGCCTTGACTTGCATTGATATTGTTCGAAGTAATTTCAAAATCAGACAAACAATAGTTACAATAAACACCATAGTAACTTGAATTCCCCCTATTTGTTTTAATGCGATTTGCATGTATTTTTGGAGCTTCAGCATAGCTTAAATAAATAGCAATTTGTGATTGATTTTCAAATACATTATTCTCTATGATCATTCCTGATTCAGTATTGGATGAGTTCACTCCAAGCATATAAATTCCATCTCCTCCTCCGCTAAATGTATTTGAATAAAACTGATTAGCCTGATCCAATGAACTTCCAGAAAATACTAACTCATCACTACTAGTCGCGGAAGTAGTCGATATCCTATTATTGGAAAAAGTATTGAAATTGGCTCCATTAGAAAGTTCGATAACCGTGTTATACGAACCTCCAGTTTCCTCTAAGGTCAAATTACTGAATGTGATATAATCAGCACCATTTAATCGAATTACAAAATTTCTTGCAGAAGTCGTGTTATAATGAAGTTTTACCTTACTACTATCCAATGATTCACTTTGAAATATTATTGGATTGCTAGCGCTTGCCCCTTTCACTTCATCAATGCTTATGGTTTCTTCATAATCCCCATTTCGAACATTGAAAGTTACAGGACCTAATACTCCACCATTATTAAGTGAGTTTGTTGCCGCAGTAAAATTTTGAAAATCTGGAAAAACACCACCTACTGTATAGACTCCATCTAAAGCTGGGTATAAATCGACAATTGTTGCAGTATCATTTTCTGGATTATTATCCAACTGTCCATTGGGATTTTGTGTATAGGCTTTTAAGCTAGTACCAAAGCCAAGCACAAAATTGTGATTCCCTAAATTAATCGTATCTCTTTCTCCTGGTAATAATACACCCGTCCAACTATAGTCCGTTTGTGGATTGCTGTTTGCCTCCCACATTATTGACACATTAACCAATGTATCTGCTCCATTATTTTTTAATTCAGCATAAACAGGCTGTACTCCTTCCACGAATGGTTCAAGTCCATTTGGAGAAATAAAAGAAACAATCTCCGCATCATTGGTGGTTATAATCATAAATTCATCCGCACCAATATCTGGAGTAAGAGGGCTTCGCAGCTCTCCATCTAAATCATCTGTCACATAAGCAAGAGGTGTACCTGCTTTATTTAAATCTACTTGCTCAATATGAAAATCATCGATACCTATAAAATTAGGATCTACACTATAGGAGTTTGCATCTTGACCAGAAGCATTTTGCCATTCCAAAAGATTTTCTTGATCTCCATTCCAATAGGCAAGATTTGCGCCATTAGAAAAAAGATTATTATAATCAGAAGCTAAAATACCTGAAGGGTTAGAAACGTATATGGCTCTTCCAGATCCTTCATTCACAAAAATATTATTGAATAAATTGATTTGTGTTCCGGAAGGAATATTGTTGACAATATTACTTGAATTGTTTGAAATTATCCGAGCAGTATTATACACTATATCAAAGTAATCTGAGCCGCTAAAATAAAAGCAAGCAGTACTATTACTCGTCGATGCGTTTTGCAGGTAATTATTACTCACGAGGCCTCTATCAGATATAGATCCATCACAACCACTTAAATATATACCCAAATAAAAACTACCAATGATTTGATTCTTTGAAATATTAAAGGCACCATCACAATTATTACAAAAGATGGCATAATCGTTTGTGCTTATATTTATAAAATTGTTCTCAATAAGGATGTCCTTTGCAGAACCTACACTTATTGCTCTATAATAAAAATTCGAAAAAGTATTAGCTATAAATTGATTGTTAGCTTCGTTTGCATTTCCATTCCAAAGTATACCATAGGTACCATCTCTAAAGTCATTATTGATAAATAAATTATCTGAATTATAACCCGTATTGGCATTGGTATTCACATATAATAGATACTTATTGCTAAAGCCATATACACTCTTAAGGGCATTATTTGCAAATACATTATTTGTTGCACCATTTCTTAACTCAACTACATTCCCATAATTACTGGCTGTAGCTTGAATGCTTATTTGTCTAAAATTGACCCAATCAGCACCGTCCAAAAGAAGCACATAATTATCATTAGAAGCGAGGCTTGCAAAAGTCAAAATCACTGATGAACTGTCTCCAGATTCAGATTGAAAAGTAACTTGATTTAATGAGTCAGCACCTGTAATTTCTGGAATGATTATTTGTTCTTCATACGAATCAGCTCTTACATTAAAAGTAACTGGCCCTGTCACGCCACCAACTTTCAGTGCATTTACAGCTTTGCTAAAATTGATAAAGTCTGGATCAACACCACCAATGGTATAGATCCCATTGAGTGCAGGATAAATAGAATCAAGAGAGATCGTATCATTTTGAGTTTCTTGATCGACTTGACCATTAGGATTGGAAGACCAAGCTAAGATTGAATAGACAGAATCAAGTTCAAATATAAAATCCCCTAGGACTATAGAATCTTCAGATTCACCTGTTAGCAAGTTACCTGTCCAATTAAATACAGCTTGAATAGCTCCATTTACTTCCCAGTTTATTTCTACATCATTAAGTGTGTCAAGACCATTATTTAATAGCTCAAGGCTTATTGTCTGCGTGCCAACATCGAAGGGACTGCTTGGTGTATTAAATAAAATTAATGCTGCATCATTTTCTTCATTAAGAAATTCATCAGCTCCTATGTCAGGCATTACAAGATCTCTAAGCTGCCCATCAATATCATCTACAACTTCAGGAACTGGAATTCCAACATTCAAAAGTACATTTGTCGAATGCAAATCAGTAGCATTATCAATAAATGCAGGATCAATAGAAATGGAATTTATTTCATAACCAAGAGCAGATTGAAGACTAGGTAAATCTGTATATGGATTATTCCAATAAACTAGATTAATACCAGATGAAAATAAATTATTATGATCAGAGGCTAAAATCCCTGAACCTAAATTATAATAAGAATAGCCTCCACCAAAATTTGCAAAAATATTGTTATACACTTCCTTAACTGAGCCGTAATAAAAAGCACCTGCATAACTATTATCATTACTGCTCAAGCAGGAAACACTATTATGATATATCTTTTGATTACTTCCCGAATCAGAATAAATTCCATAAGAAGCATAAGTATCATCGCCTAAGATGATTACATTATTATTAGCTATTAAAAATGGATTAACCCCGTCTCCAGAGACGTTGACTACATGGATTCCAGATCCCCTAATTTTTGAAATGATTTCATTTTTTATGATCTGGCCTCCATCATATGAAGCATTTAAATAAATCCCTCTAAAATTAGAATTAATCGTACTACTACTAATATTATTAGAAATTATAGCTACCTCAGATAGATATTGCCCCCAAATACCATAGTACCTTATATTTTCAAACTTATTATTTACAAATTGTACACCCTTCGTGTAGTTGCCGTTATTGAAATTTCCTACATAATAAACTCCATATCCACTATTTAAGAATACATTATTATAAAATGTATTATACTCATTAAGCGTGGTTGATGGTATGTAGATGGAAAAGTCATTTGTATTATTTATTGAATTAAAAATATTATTATTAAAATTCACATGGTTTGATGAATTGGTAATTTCTACAACATTACCATAACTCGAATTACTCCCTTCAAAGGTCAAATTATTAAAACTGATCCAATCAACGCCATTCAACTTCATCGTATAGTTTTCGGAAAAAGTAGCATTAAAGCTGATGACTACCGAAGTACTATCTCCACTTTCTGATTGAAATAAAATTGGATTCAGTGTATCTGAGCCTAGTATCTCATTGATTTGAAATTGCTCAATATAATTTCCGTCTCTAACATTAAAAGTAACAGGACCTAGGATGCCACCTTTATTTAGGGTATTTGCTGCTGCGGTAAAATTCAAAAAATCGGGTGATATACCTCCAATAGTGTACACACCATTTAATGCAGCTGTTAGATCCTTCACTGCACTTGTATCATTAATTGCAAATGCATCTGCAGAACCGTTTGGATTAGAAGTCCAAGAAGCAATGTCATAGAATTGTCCAGCTTGAAAATCTATATTACCTAAACTTATTTGCGCAGTATCTCCTGAGGCTAAATTGCCCAACCAAAATATGGGTGATTGAATCGCTCCATTGATTGTCCAATTGATATTTACATTTTTAAGTGTATCGCCACCATGATTTCTTAATACAGCAAAAACTTCTTGCGTTCCTATCGGAAATGGATTTGCAGAACTCAAAATATCTGACACACCTGAATCTAATAATGCAAGTTCAAATTCATCAGCTCCTATATCAGGAGAAACTGCATCTCTCAATTCCTTATCAATATCATCATCAACTAGATTAGATTTGAAAGCAGCAGCATTTAATGCACTTTGTGCAACTGCATAATTATTATCAGAAACTAAAAATGGGTTTACAGAAATTGAATTTGCATCTAGTGCTGGTGCCCCATTTTGCCATTCTTCAATATTTTGAAAATTAAGGCCATCCCACAAAAGAAGATTAGGTCCAGTAACAAAGAAATTATTATAATTTGAGTTTAATCCATTATTTGAAGAATTTAAAAGTACCGCAATACCTCCTCCTTGATTAGAAAAGATGTTATTTAAAATTTCAGTTTCAACATTATTAGAAAAATAAGATGCGACACTTCCTACATTTTCATTTTTAGATTGGATCGTATTGTGAATGACATCCACGGAAGAACTTGAAATGATATAAAGCCCATAGCTTAAATTACTACCCGAGCTTAATTCAACAAAGTTATTAGCAACCAAACCTCTATTATTGATGTCTCCATCAAAATCAGATAATCGAATACCAATATTCAAATTGTCTCCATAAATTTGATTACCGACGATCGATCCGCCAAGATTAGAATCGTTATTGTAAATTCCAACGTTGCTGGTTCCAACGTTAGAATTAATGATATTATATTTTATTTGTGGAGCATTATGCTCATCTAAATAAATCCCATAGTAACTCTGATTTATAAAGCTATTAGCATAAATTTCTGTTCCTGAAGAATGAGCAAAATTAGCTGTATAAAACAATCCATAACTCCCATTTAATACTAGATTATTTTCTAATAATAAATTATTATTAAGTGTGGTACTCGTGGCAAATATTACAGCTCTTATCGACGAACTACTCGTTGTTGTCACTCCTTGAATGATGTTATTCTTCAATGCAATGTCATCAGACTGATTGGCTATTTCGATAACTCTTGCATAAGTGCCATTAGCTGCCAACAAACTCATATGCTGAAAACAAATATTGTCAGCCCCATTAAATCGGACAGTATAATTTGCTGTTGAAGAAGCATTAAAAGTCAAACTTACCAATGTGCTATCTCCAGATTCGGATTGAAAAATCACAGGTGTAGAAGGATCATTTCTTAAAAATTGCTCAAAAGATAATTGCTCATTATAGCTTCCATCTCTAACATTGAAAATGACCGTATCAGCCGCGCCTTTTAATTCTAAATCAATTACGGCATCAGTAAAACTTTGGTAGTCTGGATCTACCCCACCAATAGTATAGATGCCACTCAAACCCACCTCTAAATCCAAGGCTACAATTGTATCATTTTCTGGAAATTGATCTAACTGTCCATTAGGCATAGTAGTCCATGCTTTTAGATCATAAACTTGCCCATCGGTAAAATCAACAACATTAATAACAGCAGTATCAAAATTACCGCTAGCTAAGTTGCCTGACCAATTAAATGGTGTTTGTAGCACATCATTTACCTCCCAATCAATTATTACAGTCTCTAGCGTATCAACTCCCGCATTTTGAATTATGACTTCAATGTCTGTGGGTCCCGCAGTAATGGGCGAACCCGGAGAATTAAACTTAACTAATCCGGCATCTATGGGAGGAGGTGACCATTCATCAGCTCCAATATCTGGTGTTACTGCATCACGACTTTCACCCTCAATATCTGTAAGTACTCCAACAGGAATTCCCTTGTTATTAATTGTCGCTTCGGTTATAATAAAATTATCATTCGATAAAAAAAGTGGGTCAACTGAAAATGAATTTTGATCTAAGGATGAACTATTTTGCCAAACACTTAAATCAGATATTAGCACTCCATTGTAAATAGCTAAATTGGCTCCTGTGCTAAATAAGTTATTATCATTAGATACTAAAGTATTGTTATTCAAAATATAACTAAAGCCCCCTCCTGTGTTTACTAGAATATTATTTTGAGAATTACTAAAAATGGTATTAGATAAAAAAAGCGCACCACTATTGGTACTCGTATTTTCTACATTAATGGTATTGTGAAAAATATTCAAATAAATATTAGAGAACCCCTGAATACCATAATCGGTACCTGTACCTATTACATGAATAAAGTTATTGCTTACCAAAAATGGTTTGGTTTCAGACCCTTGTATATTTTCAAGATAAATTCCGCTTTGCCCATCAATGTAATTAATTACATTCCCATCAATTTCACCATCTTCATAAGCATCAATAACTTGGATTCCATATTGAGTAGCATTTATAATGTTGTTATTAATTTTTGGAGCTGTTTGATTTATCAAACTTACAGCACCAAAGTTTTGACTAAACAAATTATGTTCAACAACAATCCCATTAATATCATTTAATGCAAACGAATTGTTTAAATTAAAATCATTATCAGAGCCGGTATTGGATTCTTGATTTCCCGATGGTTTATCACCCCTAACTTTATCTTTATTATCTGAAAATTCATAGTCACCACCTCCATCAAACAATTCATCATAGGAAATTCCAAAATTCCCACCTTGGATATGATTATTTTTAAAAATTAAATGTTCACTAAAATCTCTTAAGCTGATTAGATTATAGCCTCCTGTCACAGAACTAATAAATCGACAGTTTTCAAAAGTCAAATACTTGGATTGATTTTCAACTAATACTGCTGTATTATAAGTTGTCGATAATGCTTCAATGGTTAACTTACTAAAATTCACATATTCACTTCCTGAAAAAGCTAAGGTATAATTCGTGCTAAAGTCAGATGAAAACGTTAACACAACATCAGTACTATCTCCTGACTCTGACGTAAAATTAACTTGATGTGTCTCATCAGTCCCATTAATTTTACCAATGTTTATTTGCTCTGTATAAGTACCATTTCTTATGCTAAAAGTTGTCTCTTCACAAACCCCAAAAGCATTCAAGTAATCAATGGCTTCTGTAAATGTGCTAAAGTCTGGATTAGATCCACCAATCGTAAAGTTGTTCTTTAATGGTCTATTTAAATTTGAAATAATAGTGTCATTATAGTTGAGCGTATCTAGGAATCCATTTGGATTGGACGTCCACGCTTTTAGCACCTTTGTGTCTCCTGGATTGAAGACGATTGTACCTAGATCTACTAAGAGTGTATTATTGCCACTCCCTATGGTATCCAGCTGGGGTGTTAAGCTTAAGGGGGTCTGTAATTGACCATCAATAGACCAATTGATATCAACACTTAGTAAACTATCAATTCCAAAATTTACCAAATTTGATTGTACCAAATAATTTTCTTCGCACACTTGTATGTCATCACCTGCACTTGCCAATCCTGCATCATTTGGAGCGGCAGACAACATCTCAAATAAAATCTGAGGTTTCTCAGGCGTAGAAGAATTGGTCGGGATACCACAAGAATTTGAGCCATCTGTTCTGTAATAGCTATAGCCTCCAAGATCATTATAATATCGAATAGTCCCTGTAGAAGTATAATCTGGAACTTGAGCAAAACAGACGTCAATCAATATATTATCAGAACCATTCCATAAAAATGGCGTTGCCAGTTCTAGTAATTCAAAGCCTCCAGGACTTGGTGCATAAGATGCATTATTATACACCTCAGTAAAAGGACCTGCATCATAAGTTGAAGGATCTACAGCTGTAGTATGCTTCATATTAATGGTAAAATCTGGCAATGGATAAGTAGTCCCAGACTCGATATAAAAGCCCAATTTTACAATTGTACCAGCTGCAGCGCCTTGTGCTTGCAACTCTGCTGCAGTATAAACGATTTGACCATGAGAACTTCGGTAATAAATATTTATTGGTGAAGCAGTGGTACCGCTGGTAACGGTAGTACCAGATCCTATTTGAAACAATTGCTGTCCATGTGCAGCATTGATAATAAATAGATAAATAGCAAATAACAGGAAAGTGTTTTTTGTGATTGACATAGCGTTACGTTAATTTTTAAAGTAAAAATTACTTAATCAAAATTATCACAACAGTCTTGAAAGAGCTAGTATAAGCAAGAACCTAAAATTACATTAGCTCGCGAAAAATAGAATTAGCATTTTAATAAAAGGAGTAATTGTTTCAATTTTTCAGTTAATAACTATTGGGATTTTAAAATAAGTCAAAATTACTTGAGGTCTATACTATACAAGGGGTAGTACTTGTCAGCTTACATTGGTAGGTTAGCAAGTTTAACTAAAGTTCGGGAGAATAAAAAGAAGAAGATCAAATATTTTCAATTGAGCGATGGACTTCTTTACTTGCTTTTTTGAATTCTTAGCATAATAAGCTAAAGCCTGATAAGCACAGAAACATTTCTATGATAATACGATAAAATAATTTTAGTTTCAGTATTTACTCCTCCTCTGTATGTCCATGATTTTGTTCTTGGGAAATACTAATGTAAGCATCTAGGATTTCTTCCAAATTGGGTTTAGAAACGAGACCCTGAAAACGCTCTACGACCTTCCCATTATTGACAAACATGATGGTAGGGATGGATTTGATTTTAAAATGTTGGCTCAACTGTGGATTAACTTCTGTATTTACTTTAGCAACTAAAGCACGTCCCTCATATTCTTCTGCCAATTCATCTATGACTGGCCCCAAGACCTTACAGGGTCCGCACCAAGATGCATAAAAATCTAAGAGCACGGGCACCTTAGAACTGCCCACCAATTCATTAAAATTCACATCAGTTATTTGTGTGGTAGGATACTTAGGTTTTTTCTTCCAGAACATATGTTTGATTTATCGTACAGCTACAGTCGAGTACTTGAACTTAAATTTTCATTTATAATTGTTCTAATGAATTAATCTATGATTCATCGGATCTCTTCGTTTCGTTTTAAAACTTTAAGTTTCAATTGCGCTACATTAATTTCAGAAGGATTTCTATTCTTCAAGATATTCAACAATTCAAAAACAAAAGGTCCTTTCTCAATATATTCGAAAGTCATAACATGCCGTCTTTCTCCATCCTCCGTACTTATTTCTGGATAATCATATTCACTTTTTAAATAAAAGAAAATTG
>CALGNN010000042.1 GCA_937961455.1 uncultured Saprospiraceae bacterium | reverse complement strand
TCGTTGTTCAATTTGTTATTGATAAAAATGGCACCGTAGAAAATGCAAAAGTTGTTCGAGACATTGGAGGTGGAGCTGGCAAAGAAGCATTGAAAGTTGTCAAATCATTTAATGATATGCCTGAGCGATGGAGAGCTGGTCACCAAAGAGGAAAAGCAGTAAAAGTCTTATATACCTTACCTGTAAAATTTAAATTGCAAGATGATGTTAAAAATCCAACGCAGGTTAAAGAGAAAATATCATCAAGCGATCTATTGATTATCGTAGACGGAAAAGAAGTAAGCCATGAGGTCTTTTCTAAGATCAGCCCTAATGATATTCAATCTCACAAACATCTTGGTCCGACTGAAGAGACGATTAAGCAGTATGGCGACAAAGCAAAGAATGGAGTTTGGGTGATAGGTCTACATCAGCCTAGAGAAGCTAGAAAACCTGAGGTTAATGACAGGGTTAAATTAGACCTTACTGGAGGCGATCCAAATATACTTGTAATAGTAGATGGTGAAGAAATTTCTAAAGAAGAAATGGAAAAAATAAGTCCAGATGATATCGCCTCTATAGAAATATTAAAAGGCATTCAAGCTGCAAGCTATGGAGAGAAAGGTATGTATGGAGTCGTTTCGGTTAAGCTGAAAGATTCTTCAAAGAAAAAGGAAATAAGCCTATATGGTGATGCAGGTTTGAAGCCGCTCATTATTTTGGATGGCAAAGAAATATCACATGAAAAAATGGAGTCTATTAGCCCAGATGACATCATGTCCATTGATGTATTGAAAGGTGATAAAGCAAGCTCTTATGGAGAGAAGGGAAAAAATGGTGTTGTGATCATAAAACTGAAAGCATCTAAAGATCCAGACTAAGCCAATTAATAATCAAATGAAATAAAAAAGACTTGAATTCTATTCAGGTCTTTTTTTATGTAAATTCCCATTTAATAATTTTCGGATTCTTTTTCCATTAACTAATAATTCATAAACTATGCAAAGCTTATCATTAATTACTTTCTTTCTACTTTTCTCACTTTGCTGTTTTGGTCAAAACGAAGCTGTGCTTGATAGTGCGGAGATCATGCCTATGTTTCCTGGTTGCGAAGAGATGCTTGATCTCAAAGAGCGGCAGGAATGCTCCACAAAGAACATGTTGATGTTTATTTATAGGAATCTGAAATATCCTTCACAAGCTAGAGAAAATGGCATTGAAGGAATTGTGGTTGCACAATTCATCATTGACAAAGATGGACGTATCTCAGAAATTAATATTGTTAGAGATCCTGGTGGAAATTTAGGCAATGCCGTGATCGATGTGATGAATTTAATGAAAGATGAAAAAGTTTGGTCTCCGGGCATTCAGGATGGTGTATCTGTCCGTGTTAAATATACCCTTCCTGTGAAATTCAAATTAGAAAGTAATAAAAAACGGAAAAAGAAAAAGAAGAAAAACTAATCCAGCACGTCTTAATCTTCTTGCTTTTGAAATTCCATTCTGCCAAAAACCATTAAAAAATCAACACAATAAGCCATTTTGTCATTTTATTTTTTAAAATATGCCATAATGACATTTAAATTAAGCTGATTTTGGTATGGAACACCCTTTGATTATAGCTAAGTGATATTTATTTAAAAAAATTCAAAAAAGTTATAATTATGCATAGAGTGAAATTTCATCCATTTGCGCCTTCAAAAAACGTAGTTAATTTTATTGACGACTTCTTCAATAAAAGTATTGGAGACATTATTGGAACTGATGTCGTTAAGACGCATCCGTCGGTAAATGTCATTAACAATGAAACTGCATTCAATCTAAAGTTGGCCGCTCCAGGCTTGAGCAAAGCTGATTTTAAAATCGATATCGAAGATGATTTCATTAGTATCTCTGTAGAAAAAGAAATAAAGACA
The DNA here is from genome assembly GCA_937961455.1 of uncultured Saprospiraceae bacterium. GTDB lineage: Bacteria > Bacteroidota > Bacteroidia > Chitinophagales > Saprospiraceae > CALGNN01. The sequence continues at coordinate 30,090 of CALGNN010000042.1, read as the reverse complement.
GACGAGACTACTGAAAAATATACGCGAAGAGAATTCAACTTCCATTCATTTAAAAGAAAATTCAGATTGCCTGAGACTGTGGACCAATCTCAAATAAAGGCGACTTATGAAGATGGTATTCTTTCTTTAGAATTACCAAAAATTGAACTGAATGAAGAAGACAAAAAGAGAACGATCGAGATCTCTTAAGAATTAGTTCATAAGATTGTTTGTTTAACGAAGAAAAGCCAGGCGCATGCGTCTGGCTTTTCAATTTCGTGTATTGTTAGTTTATAACTTAAAACACAGATCTCAAACCTGTGATCATTTGATTTTTAATTTGCCCAATCTTTTTTATCTCAGTTTTCGCAACTAAATCATATTGCACTTCAGGCACTTTGATTCCTTCAATATTTTTATAATTGGATTTCAAACTAAGAATTTCAGATGCCTGTCTTTTAAGAGGAATAGCAGGCAATACTTTATTTCTAGAAGGAATGGGTTCGAGCTTTTGTTCTTTGGGTTCTATAGCTAGAACATTTTCCATTTTATAATAATACACCACATCCCCTATTTCGAATTCAGTAATTTTCTGTTTACCATTCCAAGAAATCACATCATTTTCCTTAATTCCTTTGGCTATCATTTGGGCTTTCAAATCAGACAAGCCAGTGTACTCAAACTTGTGTAATCCCAAAGTCCCTTCAAAGGAAGGCTCTTTTACTAAAACAGGCATAACATCTGCCTCAATTCTATGATTTTGCTGGCTATAATTTGGAATGAGTATATTATTACCTTGATCAGATTTTGGCACATACTTAAGCAAATATGAAGGATTAAGTAAGGCGATAATCTTGTAATTGCATCCAAAACGTTCTGCTATGCTTGAAAAGCTTTCCTTATCGTATAATTTAACAAGTTGCTGCTTTTTAAAGGTAGCATTAGGATAGCTGGGCGTCAAATCATGCAAAGCGTAATAATTGAATAAATAGCTTACCGCAATAAAATTCGGAAGGTAATTACGTGTTTCTTTAGGTAGATATTGAGCCACAGATTCATAATTGTAAGAATTTGCTTTTCTAATACTTTTACCTACTCGTCCTGGACCACTATTATAGGCAGATAAGGCCAAATTCCAATCATCAAACTTTTCATACAAGTCAGATAAATAATTTAGTGCTGCTTCTGTAGATTTAACAGGATCATACCTTTCATCCACGACATGATCAACTCTTAGACCATATTGTCTTGCCGTCCCTTTCATAAATTGCCATAATCCAGCTGCTCCAGTTGGAGACTTAGCTCTTGGATTTAAACTTGATTCTACTACAGATAAATATTTCAAATCATCAGGCAAACCTTTTCGGCTTAGCGCCTCTTCAAACATCGGGAAATATAACTCCTTCCTTCCCAACATTAGCTGAGAATGATGCTTACCATTTTGCATATATGATTTGATGTAAGATTGTACGCGTTTATTGTATTCGATGTCTACAATGGTTTGCATACTTGTAACTCGCATCTTAAATACATCGTCTGTAGTATTGTTGGGGAATGCTGAAAAATTATCACTCCCTGCTACAGCCGGACCATAAGACCAGAGAGAAAAAGAACATAATATGCACGACATGCATATAAGCCAACTCCTAGCGTTGCTGCCATTTAAATTATTCATGGGCCAATTTCGTTTCAGGACTAAATGTATATTATCGTTAGGTAATCAACATTTAGTATAATTTGTTCAAATTATAACATATTATTAATTCTAATAATATATCTACAATCGGACGCAAATATATATCTTTTTATCATACTAATCAAGTACATATTAAATAAATGTTTAATTTGTAAATCATTGTATTGCAGATATTTAAACTAAATCGCCCTTTTAGGCTAGATCAAAAAGATGATAATCGAAGGACTTCTTCGCCATTAATTGGATTGAAATTGAAAAGCCATTATCTGACTGCTTTATAGGAAATGCATAGGCTGGAAGTCCGCATAAATTTGCCAAGACCGTAAATACATCGGATAAGTATACTTCCAATGAATCCTTGTCAGCATCACCAATCTTCCATGGGAAACAAGGACTGACTGGCATTGCAACAAAATCATAATCGTTTAAAATCACCTCCATCTGTTGCACCAACAATCCTCTGAGTTTTTGTGCCTTTAAAAAATAAGCATCATAGTATCCTGAACTTAATACAAAACTACCAAGCATAATGCGCTTTTTGACCTCAGGGCCAAAACCCTCAGTTCGCGTATTGATATACATGGATTGTAAGTCTTCAGAATTTGGAGAACGGTAGCCATATTTCACACCATCATATCTAGCAAGATTACTTGAAGATTCCGCAGTTGTCATGATGTAATATGCTGGAATAACATTTTCCAACATGCTAAATGCTATTTCATCAACTTGATGACCCGCATTTTTCCACTTTTCTATTTGATCTAAAGTTGCAGATCTTATTTCAGGGTCTAGTCCTTCATGCGTAATTGCTTCTTTAAAATAAGCAATCTTATACGCCGACTTTTTCTCTTCTGGTTTCTGTAAAAAATTTTCAACTGAGCTTGCGTCTTTAGGATCATACACTGATAGAAAATTCAAAACGGCTTCAATATCTTCTTTATCATTAGCAAGTATTCCAATCTGATCAAAAGAAGAAGCATAGGCAATAAGACCATATCTTGATATAGCACCATAACTGGGTTTAAATCCATGCACCCCACAAAAAGCAGCTGGTTGACGTACCGATCCTCCAGTATCTGAGCCCAGTGAAACTGCACAGGTACTCATTTGTACAGCAACAGCAGAAGCGCCACTTGATCCACCAGGAACAAAATCAGAATCAAAACCATTTTTTGTTGGACCATAGACAGAATGTTCGTTCGAAGAACCCATCGCAAATTCATCACAATTAACTCGACCAATGACCAATGCGTCTTGATCTAACAATGCTTGTAAAGCCGTAGAAGAAAATGGAGAGGTATAATTATCTAGAATCTTAGATCCTGCAGTGACCTTATGGCCTTCGTAACATATTACGTCTTTTATAGAAATCACTAAACCAAACAAAGCACCTATACTTTCTCCCTTGGCTAGCTTTTCATCTAATGATTTCGCCTTAGCTTTTATTTCTTCTTCAAATACTTCTATGTAGATATTTAAATCCTTGCTCTTTTCAATCTGCTCTAGATACTGAAGCACTAGTTCACTCACCAATAGCTGTCCTGATAATAGATTAGGTTTAATAGACTTTATATAATGTCTCATAGATCTATGATGGAAGAATCGTCTTTATAATTTCATCAAGGGTCAACTTTTCTTGATCACCTGTTTGCATATTTTTCATACTCAATTGCCCACTTTCTAATTCTTGAGAACCAATTATGATCACTCTTGGAACCTTCAATTTATCAGCATATTTCATTTGCTTTTGAATTTTACTTGGCATAGGATACAAGTCAGCTTTGACACCAGCATCTCTTAAGCTTTGTAAAAATTTAAATGAGCGCAAATGACTCTCCTCATCAGTTGCTAAAAGCAATACATCTAATACGGCTCCAATCCCCTCTGGATAATTATTGAGCTCTTCCATTACATCAAATATTCTTGCAGCCCCAAAAGAAATTCCAACACCTGAAACATTTGGCAATCCAAATACACCTGTCAAATTATCATATCTTCCTCCACCAGCAATGCTACCAATAGCTACATCATTCGACATGACTTCAAAAATACAACCGGTATAATAACCCAATCCTCTTGCAAGACTCACATCAAACTTTAAAACATTCTTCTTCGGAATTTGATCAGCGTATGTATGAAACTTTTTAAGTTCTTCAATCCCTTCAAGGCCGACTGGGACATCTTGCATGTGTTTACTTAGCTCATCTAGGTTTTTACAATCCAGAACCTCAAATAGCTTATCGATCTTATCTGGGGCAACCCCTTGATTGGCTATTTCAAGCCGTACTTTTTCTTTTCCAATTTTATGAATTTTGTCAATGGCCACAGTGATGCCCACCAATTTATCAGAAGCATCACAAAGCTCTGCAATACCAGCAAGTATTTTTCTATTGTTAATTACGATCGTTACGTCAATTCCTAGATGGCTAAAAACCTCATCAAATATTTGCATCAATTCTGCTTCATACATTAATGAATCAGAACCAACTACATCCGCATCACACTGATAAAACTCTTGATATCTTCCTTTTTGTGGGCGGTCTGCTCTCCATACAGGCTGAATCTGGTAACGCTTAAATGGAAAATTGATTCGATGCTGATTCATGACTACGTACCTTGCAAAAGGAACCGTTAGATCATAGCGCAAACCTCTTTTGCTGATTTGACGCAATACCTTATTAGAATCTTTAGCATTCAACAAGGCATCATCAGCTTTAGATAAGAAGTCCCCATTGTTTAACACTTTAAACAAGAGTCTATCTCCTTCTTCGCCGTATTTACCTGTCAAGGTATTTAAGTTCTCCATCGAAGGTGTTTGGATTGGCGCATAGCCATACCTTTTAAATACCTCTTCTATGGTATTGAAAATGTAGCTTCTTTTTAAAACTTCTTCAGGATGAAAGTCTCTGGTTCCTTTTGGAATACTAGGTTTTTGACCCATTAGCCTGCAGTCGTAAATTGTTGTAAAAATCTAAGATCATTTTCGAAAAGCAATCGAATATCATTGATGCGATATTTTAACATCGCTTGTCTTTCAATCCCCATACCAAAGGCAAAGCCTGTATATTTTTCTGAATCGATTCCACAATTCTCTAAAACTGCAGGATCTACCATTCCGCATCCCATAATTTCCAACCAGCCGGTTCCTTTAGTAATTCTGTATGCATTTTCATCTTCTAAGCCCCAATACACATCCATTTCTGCACTCGGTTCAGTAAATGGAAAATAGGAAGGACGTAATCTAATCTTAGTATCCTTACCATAAAGTGAACGCGCAAAATAAAGAAGGGTTTGTTTCATATCTGCAAAAGAAACATTCTCATCCACATACAATCCTTCGACTTGATGAAACTGACAGTGTGATCTAGATGAGATGGTTTCATTTCTAAAAACCCTCCCAGGTGCAATAATCCTAATTGGAGGTTTTTGACTTGTCATCACTCTAGATTGCACAGATGAAGTATGCGTTCTTAATAGCATTTCAGTGCTATTTTTTAAGTAGAAGGTATCCTGCATGTCTCGAGCTGGATGATCTTCTGGCGTATTCATCGCAGTAAAGTTGTGCCAATCATCTTCAATCTCTCTGTCCTCTGCAACGGTAAAACCAATCTTCGTAAAGATTTCTATGATCTCATTTAAAACTATGGAAATGGGATGTCGACTTCCTACAGGAAAAGATTCCCCAGGGGCTGTCAAGTCAAGTTTCATTCCGCCTTGGCTTGCATCACTAGATTGAGTTGACTTGAATGAAAGCAGCTTTTCTTCTGCTGTAGTTTTCAATGTATTCAATAACTGACCATATTCTTTTTTACGATCGTTATCTACATTGCGAATCTCAGCAAATAAGGGCTTTATAATATTCTTAGAACCCAAATAAGTAATCCTGAACTGCTCTATTTCTTCAGGCTTAGCTGGAGCGGAATTTTTAATCTCTTCTAATACACCATTAGCCTTATCGAATAATTCTTGAGACATACATAATTATTTAAGTTCGCAAAGGTAAAACCTTATGTAGAATTAAAAATTAATATAGCTACTTAAAATTTCTTTTAAATGTAAATTTGTGACTTCATGAGTAGATCATTTTCCATATACAAGGCGACCGTTATGTTTTTTTGTCTCCTTTACCTCTATGGATTAATCTATGGAAAATTCCTTCTATCTGTCAGCATGATCTCACTCGCAGCCTTGGCATTATTTAATAGTCCAATTATTAAAGCCCGATTATCTTTTTTGAATAATGTTCCAGATAATTCAAGGTCAGCTTGGATTCCAAGTCTAAGCATCATTCTTGTTTTTGTACTGATATTACTTTCTGGAGTACATTCTGATAATCTTTCTTACTGGGCGAAATATGGTCAACTCAAACTTCCTTACTTAGTAATGCCCTTGGCATTTCTTTTCTTACCTCAATGGGAAAGAAAGGATTATTTCAATATTCATTATTTTTTCATAGCACTTTGTTTCATTAGCATCTTTCCGCTCCTTCAACAATACTATCAAAATTTTGAATTAATTAACGATAACATAAAAAGAGGTGGGCATTTTGAAACCCCTACTCATCATATTCGATATAGTTTGATGTTGGCATACGCAACCATTTCTTCTATTATCCTGATTTACAATAATCATAAATTAAAATTCAATTGGGAAAAATACCTACTTCTCATCATGGGAATTTCTCTATTTATTTTTGTTCATGTTCTTGCTGTACGTTCAGGTATTGTTGCCATGTATCTCACTATAGGAATCGTATTGGTGAGCCAATGGATTCGGTCAAAAAAAATAATACAATCAGCCATATTAGTTTATGCACTACTAGCTATTCCTATAATTAGTTACAGTTTTCTTCCTAGTCTTCAAGAGAAAGTAAATTACACCTTTTACCAACTGAGTTTACCAGATCAGGAAGTAAGTTATTTGTATTCAGACATCGCAAGAATGAATTCAATAGAAGCTGGACTTCATGTTTGGAAAAAGAATAAAATTTTTGGTGTAGGTGGTGGCGATTTTGGAGATGAAATCAAAAATTATTATCAAGAAACCTATCCAAATGAAAGAATAAAAAAGCCTCATAGCCAATTTGTATTTGCGCTATCAAGAAATGGACTATTAGGTTTGCTTGCACTTTTAATATCAATCTCTGTTCCTTGGTTTTATAAAAAAGCCATCAAAAACCCATTGCATCTTGCCTTTGGAGTAATCATCTGGTCATCACTACTTTCAGAAGCTACTATGGAGACTGCCGTTGGTATCGGCTTCTTCTTATTTTTCGTTTGCTTAGCGATAAATCGTAAATCAGCAATAGCTAAAACTTAATATAAGCCTTCAATCTTTTAGTAAGATTTCATCGCATTAAAAGAATAAGACCGAGCTGATTTACTCAGCCTTATTCTCATGCTAATTATTCAATTCTTTTTGAACCCAAAGTTTTGTCCGTCGTCAGTAACATTTGCTTATCCAAAATTATTGGTGCAGCATTTAAATCGTTAGAGAGTAATACTACATTCCTTCCACTTAGGCCAAGATTATTCACATCTTTCACATTATCCCAAGGATAAATTCCTCCGTCTGGTGCAATCCCATTGACTCCATCTAACTGATCTACAAAAACATTTACATTTGAATAATCATAAAGGTAGATTCCTCCTGAGCCATAATTATCATCATAAGCTCCTGCACCCCAATCCTTGTATAGACTTGCTTTTTTCAATAATAGTTTTCTAAGATTATTGGCGGTAATGGATGGATGTCGTGACCAAAACGCCACTGCGGTACCAGCTGCATTTGGTGTGGCACATGAGGTCCCTCCAAAATTAGCACTACCTCCAGTAGCTGTCGCCACTGTACAATTAGTGGGACCAGCTAAATCTATTCCACCTCCTCCTTGATTACTTGGGCCGATGCTCGAGTAGTCCATTGTCGGAGGATTGCTATCATCATAATCAATCCTATCAACAGCAGCTATTGAGAGTACATTGGGCTCTGTAGAATTGCTTGGGGAAGTTGTTGAATTATCAGTAGAACTATACTGAAAATTTGAATTATTATCATCGTGGTTAAAGATTTCAAATTCAGGTTTAATGATACCAACATTTCTTACCCCCAAATAGACAGATTGTGTGCTTCCTGTAGTATTCACATAATTCAACTCTTCAAATGAGGAGGCATTCGTACTAGAAGCTAATAAGGCATTTGTATTTGCATCAAATAAAAACAAATCATAATCTCTAATTCCAGCAACTGGAGTGCCAGACCATTGCATATCTAGTCTTGTGACTCCACCATTTGAAATAGTAAAATTATTCCTTTCATCATTGCCACTGAAATTATGCCAATTGTTCCCATTACTATCTGACCAAAAACTCTGATAATGGGTTCCATTTCGATTCCCAGCAGATACAAAAATCAACATATCATTATTGCTTAATGCTCCATTCGTGGCAGAACAAACAACCCCTGAGTCATCTTCCCAGCCTGTATTATATGAAGACTGTGACATTGAAATTACATCTGCATTGATCCCATCCGCATGGGTAATGGCGGCTGCTCTTTGTGCCGCGCCATTGACCCTGTATAATCTGTATGTGGCCAATGGAGCATGATCGTAAACAATTTGTACGCAGCTCGTGCCATGAGTAGAAGTACCTGTAGGTGTACCTGAAGAAACACAAACTCCAGAAGTACAATCATAAAAAATATAACTGCTCGGCAATGACCCACTCGTATTATTCATGATGGCATTATAACTTCCAAATCCACTGTCAATAATTGCAATTTTGATTCCACTCCCAGCAGTACCATTTACATAAGAATCAGAATTTGTAAGACTAGGTCCTTGATTATCAAATGCATGATCTATTGGGATCATTCGAATAAAATTATTGGTTGTTACTTTTTCATCAAGTTCCAATAAATCATCTATCTGTATATAGCCTGTGGCATAATTTTCATAGGTATAATGCAATTTCGCTCCTGCAGCATTCAATGCTTCCACATCCAATTCCTCTTTAGTTGAAGCGCTGCATTCGATCAACACCGAATCTCCTTTTGTATAGTAATGATCCTTTGCTAATAGAGGCTTGGCTGTCCTTAAAGCACCTTTTTTCTTTTCCATTTTGAGATCTAATATTTTACTCGAAAAAGGAAAATTACTATCAGCTGGTCTAAGTTTTTCAGGCGTAAAATTGATAAGTTGCGCTTGTAGAAGACTGCAACTAAAAAGCAGTATGGTTATGCATATAATATTTTTCATGGTCTCTTTATTATTGAAGATTAACTAATACTAATGCATAACCATCTTCATTAGTCGCGGTCAAAGCTTTTCCAATGATAGCTCCTTTTGCTTTTTTAAACCTTTTGACTTTCATGGCATACCCTGCCTTATCAGAAGAGGTTAGCAAATCCCCCGGTTGAATACTTCCTTTAGATTCGTCTATTAACACATATACCCTTCCTACTAATGCAATTGGATACGCACCATCAGCAATACTCCCTTTTTGCCCCATCATCATTCCCGGTTCGACTCCTTGTGCACCTGAAATAATTCCAACTAATTTATGATCATAGGGCTCAGAACAAATATTTAATTGTCCATCACTATTAGGATTAATTGAGACTAACATACCTGCTTGTATCTCTGTATTATCAGCATCGTGTATGTCAAAGTTTTCAGCAAAATCAGAACCACCTGTAATTGACACCTCGTCTACCGTCATTCTCGAATCTCCTGATACATCTGAATCCCAAATTGATTTTGTTGCGCCGTTGTTGTCATAAAAAGCAATGTAAGGTTCGTCTGCAGAACCATTGGTATTGATGTAAATGGTTCGCTTATTATTCATATTATAAAAATCCATAGATGAGCCCACAGCATCTGATTGAGCATTTAAGTAGATTCTTCGGTTTCCTAACTCTGAATTAAGTTCAACATTAGGTGCACCAACAGAATTATGGTCAATGACAAATGTTTCCTCTTCTTCCGTATTATACATAGTCATCTCTGGCTGGAGATCAGAAATAATATGCCCTCTAGCTTTTAGCTCAATTTTTTTTGTGATATTGTTTATGCTTCCTCCAAAACCAAAGGAGTATTCTCGATCTAACAATTCTAAATTTCCTGAGCTTGAATTATTATTAAAAGTCCCTTCATAGTCATAATGAGACAATACTCGTCCTCCAGCTGCGCGCAAACTATCTGCTATATAGGCATCACCGGCAACATAAAGTCTATGCGAAGAAGAAGCTCCCGCACCTATACCAACATTCTTATCGGTCTCTGAGAAGTAAATCCCATTGGCATTTTCTGACCATTTAGCTCCGCCTACAGTAACCCATTCAACTCCATCAAAGGTGTTCAATTCACCTGTATCTGTATTATAAATGGTTTGAGCTTCACTCGGGCTTAGTGCATCTCTTTCAACTTCTGACATTTTGGAAAAAACAACACCCTCTGGGAGGATTTCAGTTTGCTGTGCAAAAAGTACAACAGGAGCGAAAAAAATAAAATAAAAAATATACGTTTTCAATAGTTTCATAATAATGAATTTTAAAGGTTTTTAACTTGGACGTTTAAGACACAAATTTCCATTAAAATTCATTGCTGAAAATCACCCATTGGAGTATATTATTTCATTAAAAAGGGTGATTTTGATGCATCGTTTTGTCTCACAGAATTGAAGCTAATAGGCAAAATTGGATCGAATAAGTTTTTAAACAAATTCAGGTTTTTCAACAGCAGAACTTGCTCCCTTGGCTCGATTTCTAAACAAAAAGCCAAAGGCGACTCCAAAGACAAATCCACCAATATGTGCCCACCAAGCAACACCTGCTGTGTCTGCAGTAGCTGGACCCAAAGACATGAAGCCTGAAATAAATTGTTGCACACCCCACAATCCTAAGAAAAATATGGCGGGCATTGTAAAGCTTCGGAAAAAATAGACAACCAAAACTTTGATCTTACTTGCAGGAAACATTACAAGGTAGGCTCCCAACACCGCTGAAATGGCACCACTAGCTCCCACACTTGGGATGGAACTCGTTGTATTAAAAAATATATGTGCCGCACTAGCTGCCAATCCACCCAAAATATAAAAAAGCAAAAAAGGAATATTGCCAATGACAGCTTCAATATTATCTGCAAATACCCAAAGGAAAAGCATATTACCTATAATATGCATCCATCCACCATGTAAAAACATACTCGTCATCAAGGTAAAGTAATCTTCTCCATTCATGATCTCAAGTGGGATCGTACCGTAAGTCGTCAAAAATTGATTAATTCCTTGTTGACCTAAAGTAACTTGGAACAAAAAGACCAAAACATTTATCGCGATAAATGCATATGAAAAAATGGGCTTTGCTCCACCTTGTACATTTTCATCTCCTATGGGAAAAATCATAATTTTGTTTATAGATTAGTAAATTCGATCTTAGATATATTACAATATAATTTCAATTTTCATAAATGAGTTCAATTCCTCCTTTTCATATTGCCATACCAGTGCATGATTTAGCTGCCGCAAGGAAATTTTACGGTGAAGTTTTAGCTTGTCCAGAAGGCCGTTCAGCTGAATTATGGACGGATTACAATTTATACGGACATCAATTAGTAGTGCATTATAAGCAGAAAAATGAAGATAGCACATTACATAGCAATTCCGTTGATGGACATGATGTGCCTGTACCACACTATGGAGTAGTTTTGCCTTGGGAGGAGTTTGAAATCTTGGCAGAAAAAATAAGAAATTCAGGTACGGCATTTATCATTGAGCCTTATATAAGATTTGAAGGTCAGACAGGAGAGCAGGCCACCATGTTTTTTCTTGACCCTTGTGGAAATGCGCTTGAATTCAAAGCCTTTAAAAACATAGACCAATTATTTGCCAAATAAGCTTTTGTGATTCGACATCTTACATCTATATGTAAAGGCATCGTTACTTGTGCGATCATGCTCATTGCATTTGAATCCTTTGCACAACATTCTGTCGCCCGACAGTGGAATGAACAAGTACTAGAAGCCATTCGCAACGATTTTGCACGACCTACGGTTCATGCAAGAAACCTCTTTCATAGCTCTGTTGCCATGTATGATGCTTGGGCTGCTTATGAAAAGGATTATCCTACTTGGTTTCTAAATGGAGCAAAAAATAATTTTAATATCGACTTCTATGGAGTAGGTTATTTTCAAGATAAAAAAGCTGCTCAAGAAGAAGCCATAAGTTTTGCTTGTTACAGATTAATAGCTCATAGATTCAAAAATTCTCCGGGATGGGATGAGGTAGAAGATAACATCAACAGCTTAATGGACAGCTTAGGTTTTGATGTAAATATAGCATCTACCCTATACACACAAGATGGACCAGCTGCTTTAGGAAACTTCATTGCCCAGTCCATTATTGAGAAAGGAATGGAGGATGGATCTAATGAGGGTGATTCCTACAAAGCGCTGCATTATAAGCCAGTAAATCCTTCGCTATCACCCAGGCTTAGAGGCAATAGAAGAATAGACGATCCCAATAGATGGCAAGCATTTTCAATGTCTGTTTTTATAGATCAAGCCGGCAATGTATTTCGAGGTGCGACAACACAATTTGTCGGACCAGAATGGGGGAATGTCATTCCCTTTGCCTTAGAAGAAAAAGATCGAAGTATATACTATAGAGATTCGATTCCTTACAATGTGTATCATGATCCAGGGCCACCTCCCATGACCAACACTGCAGATAGTATTGGCAAAAAATCCTACCAGTGGGGATTTGGATTAGTATCTAAATGGGCTTCACACTTAGATACCGCTGATCAAGTCTATTGGGACATTTCACCAGGCAACTTAGGCAATATTGAAAACTATCCAACGGATCAAGCAAGCTTGCAAAGTTTTTATGATACGTACGATGGTTGCGATCCGGGAAATGGACATGCCTTTAACCCTAAGACAGGAAAACCCTATAAGGAAAACTATGTTTTACGTGGAGATTATACGAGAGTATTGGCAGAATTTTGGGCTGATGGACCCGATTCAGAAACACCACCAGGCCACTGGTTTACCCTTCTCAATTATGTAAGTGATCATCCTTCATTTGAAAAAAAATTTAAGGGTGAAGGTGAAATTTTAGATGATTTGTCTTGGGATGTAATCTCTTATTTTTGTCTGGGTGGTGCCATGCATGATGCAGCTATTTCTGCATGGAGTACAAAAGGTTGGTATGATTATATTCGTCCAATTTCAGCCATTAGATACATGGCTTCAAAAGGCCAGTCTTCAGATAAAAACGCTTCTAATTATCATCCAGAGGGAATTCCCTTAGACCCTGGTTTTGTGGAGACGATTCAATATGGAGACGAGCTAGCAGGGAGAAGAAATCAGCATGTAGGCAAGATCAAATTGTACACATGGAAAGGACCCTCAGAGGTAGATGATCCCAAAACTGATATGGCTGGTGTAGGCTGGATTAGAGCTGAAAACTGGATGCCCTATCAACGACCTACTTTTGTGACACCACCCTTTGCTGGATATGTTTCTGGTCATTCAACCTACTCAAGGGCCGCTGCTGAAGTCTTGCACAAACTCACTGGCGACCCATATTTCCCAGGAGGAATTGGAGAATTTATCGCCGAGAAAAATGAATTCTTGGTATTTGAAGAAGGACCATCTGAGGATGTTGTATTACAATGGGCAACTTATAAAGACGCTTCTGACCAAACCAGCCTTTCTAGAATTTGGGGAGGCATTCATCCACCTTGTGATGACTTGCCGGGCAGACTAATTGGAAAGAAAGTAGGACTTAATGCTTTTGCTGCAGCAGAGCAGTTTCTCCAATCGAAAGATCAACAAAGTCTTGGTTTAAATTACTATACATCGGTTAGTCAATTTTCAAAAACAACTATTCTTGACACCCTGGAGATAAAGGTTGGCTTGCCTCAAATTCCTAAAAAAATTGAATGGATTTTAGAAGATAAAAATCGCAATCCAGTCTTTCTTGAAAGTCCTCAAATGATGGGCTATATGATCCGAAGTAAAATAGTCGGTCTTCCAAAAGGAAAATATTATCTCACCCTCAATGTCGATGGAGAGAAAATTACAAAGATCATAAGACACTAAATCAAGCAAACATTAACAGTTCAATAACAAGCTGAGACAAAATATATCGTAATTTTATTAGGTGAAACTGCAAGCTTTACATTTATTGTCCCTTCTCTTTTTTTTGAGCACTGCTTATGTCAATGGGCAGATAACAACTAAAGCCGACGCCCCTAATATTTTCATAGATTGTCATGCACGATGTTATCAGGATTTCATAAAGCAAGAGCTGACTTACGTCAATTATATGCTTAATAGACAGTCTGCCGATGTATTCATTCAAGTTACGAATCAAAGAACAGGAGCTGGAGGAAGACAATATCAAATTGAGGTATCAGGAAGAGAAAGATTTAGTGGACTAGCCGATACATTGAGTTTCATCACAGATGCCAACGAGAGTGATAATTCCGTACGAACAAAACTTTTACAAAATATTGAAAAAGGGCTCATCCCCTATTTACTTAAGACCAGCTTAAAAGAAGATATCAGCTTTGAAATTAAATCTGCATCAAGTGCTTCTGAAATCGAAGAGGAAGTAGATGATCCATGGAAGCAATGGGTATATGGCGTAGGTGTTTGGTCAAATTTTAATGGTGGTGAAATCTATAAAAACAACTTTGCCTATGGTTGGTTAAATGCTTCTAAGGTCACAGAAGATTTTAAATGGGAATCTAGTATTAGTGGAAATTACAGATCTAATATAACAGCGATTCCTGACGAAGATACCGTCAAGTTTGTTCAGACAGAATCAAGATTTAGAACCACCTTTGTCAAAAGTATTAATGAGCATTTTTCAGCTGGTTTTTTCCTAAGAGTTGCGGAAGAAAGTTTTGCAAATTATCGATTGGATCTGAGTTTTCAACCAGCAATTGAATACAACTTCTATCCCTATAAAGAAGCCAATAAAAAGCAATTTACAACACTCTATAGAATCGGCCCACAGTATGCGAGCTACGTAGACACCACCATTTTTGATGTTCAGCAAGAACTTTTGTGGAGGCACTCTGTGGAGTTTAGATTTAAGAAAATCGAGGACTGGGGTAACGTTGACATTGAATTCACTTATGGCAATTATTTACATGATTTTGAATTACTCTTCGCTTTTTTAAATCCAGAAATTGAATTAAACATTTGGAAAGGATTGTCCCTCGATATTGGTGGAGGATTCGAATTGATTCGAAACCAATTAAACCTGAGAAAAAGTGATGCCAGTCGCGATGATATTTTATTACAAATTCAAGAACTCAAAAGTAATTACAACTACTTTTTCAATTTAGGGATCAACTATCGCTTTGGCTCAAAGTATGCCAATGTGGTAAACGTTCGATTCTAATGCAGCCCTTCTTTAATTAAATCATGAAGGTGAATTAAGCCATTATACATTTCATTTTGTTCCACAATTAATTGCGAAATTTTATGTTTCCGCATAAATTCTAAGGCCGTATGTGCAAGGGCATTTTGATCTATTTTTTTCGGTGAGCTCGACATGATATCTTTAGCCTTTAGGGTTTTAATATCCACATTTTGTTGGAGCATTCTTCTTAAGTCCCCATCTGTAATGATACCTGTTACATTTCCCTCATCATCTTGGACGGCTGTAGCACCAAGTCGATTTTCGCTGATTACTATAATGACTTTTTCAATACCATCATCCTCAAGCACTTTTGGTTTATGTTTATCATCCAAAATATCTTCAACCTTGAGAAGCAGTTTTTTACCCAGGCTTCCACCAGGATGCAGTTTAGCAAAATCAGCTTCCTTAAAACCTTTCAATTCTAATAAACAAATAGCTATGGCATCACCTAAGGCAAGCTGAGCAGTAGTGCTAGAAGTGGGTGCTAAATTATTTGGATCAGCTTCTCGATCCACAGGAATAAAAAGAAAATGATCAGCCTGTGTTGCTAAATCTGAATTTGTATTAGAGCCAATTCCAATAAGTTTATTTGGAAGAGAACTCAATAAAGAAAGCAGACTTTTCAACTCCGGACTATTTCCACTCTTAGAAAGTAGAATTAAAATATCCTCACTTTGAAGCATCCCAATATCGCCATGAATCGCATCACCAGTATGAAGGAATAAAGCAGGATATCCCGTACTATTAAACGTAGCTACGAGTTTCTGCGCAATGATGGCAGATTTGCCTATACCACTGACTACTACACGTCCCTTGTGCTGAAATAAAAGCTCAATTACTTCACTAAAATTGCTATCTAATGACTTTTCAAGTGATTGCAAAACTGCAATTTCCTTCTTAATTACTAAGCGACCTTTTTCAATTATAGATTCTTTCAATTTTTGCGAACTATTTATACTTAATAATGATTAATAATTAAGTGTGATATCAGCAATTTAGCCGATGTAAATCAGCTCAAATTAATGTATCTTTTTGTATATTTATAATAGCTCCGAAAGCGTTATAGATTGATCACACGCTTAAAAATTTTCAATTAAAATATTTATCTCAAATGATACAATCCATAGGTGATCTAAAGAGCTCACTAAAGTCATTCTTTGGCTACGAAGAATTTAAAGGAAACCAAGAACAAATTATACAATCAGTATTGGATGGTGAAGACAGTTTTGTCATTATGCCTACTGGTGGTGGCAAATCTATGTGCTACCAGCTACCGGCTCTAATGATGGATGGAACTGCACTCGTAATTTCACCACTTATTGCATTAATGAAAAATCAAGTAGATGCAATCCGATCATACAGCAACAAAGATCACGTTGCACATTTCTTAAATTCATCTTTGACGAAAAAAGCTTCTGACCAAGTTAAAAGTGATTTGATTTCTGGTAAAACGAAAATACTTTTTGTTGCTCCTGAGACATTGACCAAGGCTGATAATATCGATTTATTCAAGCGTTTGAATATATCATTTCTTGCTGTAGATGAAGCACACTGTATATCAGAATGGGGACATGATTTCCGTCCTGAATACAGAAGAATCAGAGAAATACTCAATGTCATAAATAAAGACATACCTATTATAGCATTAACAGCTACTGCTACACCAAAGGTCCAATCCGACATCTTAAAAAATCTTGAGATGCGTAACCCTAAGCAGTTTGTATCTTCCTTTAATAGAACGAATTTGTATTATGAAATTCGTCCCAAAAAGTCAAAAGAACAGACTACCAAGGAAATGGTACAAATCATTAAAGGCATGGAGGGTAAATCTGGAATTATCTATGTTCAAAATAGAAAAACTACAGAGGAGATTTCAGAGACCTTAAGAATGAATGGAATCAATGCCGCCCCTTATCACGCAGGTTTGGACGGCAAGCTTCGATCTAAAATTCAGGACGAGTTCCTGATGGAAGATTTAGATGTCATTGTAGCTACCATTGCATTTGGAATGGGTATTGACAAACCTGATGTAAGATTTGTGATGCATTTTGACATTCCAAAGAGCATAGAAAATTATTATCAAGAAACTGGTAGAGCAGGAAGAGATGGACTAGAAGGAAGATGTGTGGCATTCTATGCTCCTAAAGATATTGAGCGCTTAGAAAAATTCTTGCGCGATAAGTCCGTCGCTGAAAAACAACTGGGATCACAATTATTAGATGAGGTAGTAGGATTTGCAGAGACTGGCACTTGTAGAAGAAAATATGTTTTACTCTATTTCGGTGAAACCTTTGAGGAAAAGAATTGTGAAGACATGTGCGATAATTGTCGGCATCCAAAAGAAAAATTAGATGTCAAAGACGATATGGTGCTTTGCCTTAAAGCGATTTCTGTCCTAAATGAAAATTATACATTAAAAGTTGTTTCTGATTTCATTCAAGGAAAGAGTAGCGCTGAGATGAAAGAATACGGCTTTGAAAGTAAAAAACACTATGGTGAAGGTGCAGAAAAAGATGACAATTATTGGTACTCATTGATTAGGCAGTCCATTCTATTTGGTTTGACTAAAAAAGATATCGAGGCTTATGGTCTCATCAAATTGACAGAAAGTGGCAAAGCCTTTATTAAGCATCCTACAAAAGTAGAAATTGCACTGAATCATGATTTTAGCGATGAAGCTTTTGCGACAGATAATAGTAAGTCAGTTGCCCTAGATTCTCAACTAATGTCCTTACTGATTGATCTCAGAAAAAAAGAGGCTCAAAAGAAATCTTTACAACCTTGGCATCTATTTCAAGAACCTTCTTTACAAGAGATGGCGACCTACTATCCGATTTCCATGGAAGATCTGACAAAGATTAGTGGCGTCAATCAAGGTAAGGCAAGAAAATTTGGTGCTCCATTTATTGCGCTCATTGAAAAATACATCGAAGAAAATAACATAGAACGTCCTGACGATTTTGTGGTAAAACAAGTAGCTGACAAATCAAAATTGAAAGTGGCTATCATTCAAGGGGTAGATAGAAAAATGCCACTTGAAGATTTAGCAAGTGGCAGCAATTTGACCTTAGATGAACTTCTAGATGAAATGGACATGATCGCTTCTTCTGGAACCAAACTGGACATCAATTATTACCTAGAGGAAAATCTTGATGAAGAAGCCAAAGAAGATATCTTTGACTACTTCAATGATTCTGATTCTGATGATATTGATGAAGCTTTCGCTGAATTGGAAGAAGATGATATTACTTTGGAAGAAATAAAAATGGTTAGAATTCAATTTCTTACTGAAGTCGTAAATTAATAAGGTCCCTTATTAAGTTTGGTTTCATCCTTAGGATTCACCAATTGTAGTTTGTAGTTCTTTCCGAGCTTATACACATGCTTTACGGTGAATAGCTTAATCATCGCAGCAGTGATAGCCGTAATGCCTCCTCCAATTACAGCAAAATTTCTAAGACGATAAGTACTATAGCTGGCTCTTGGGTCTATTCTCCAAGCCAGATTTGAAGCTGCAACTAGTCCAGCGGATGCAAAAAATATTCGGTTCAAAGCTTTTCCAAATTCGGTTTCTTCAACTACAAATACCTTATCAATTGAAGAAACGGACAATGTTTCATCTCCAAAAACTAAATGATTTTCCTTTACATTAATTCCAGTAATGGTCTTAGTACGCCATCTTTCCTTTTTATTCGTATTCAACTTGTACTTTATGACATCACCGACTTCAAAACTTAATCGATTTTCCTTTGCCACCTTGCTAATCGTTACATAAGAACGCTCCGCTTCTTGCTGTGCTTGGACATTCCCTAAAAAAATACAGAGGATAGCTAAACCAGAAAACAAATGATAAAGCGTCTTACGTATTTGATCATTCTTGGAATTGGACTTCAGCTTGGCTAGTTTTAAATTTGGACCATTGATAACTTTCATAAATTAGGTTTTATTTGTTTAGTGGATAAAATCGTGACCAAATCGTTTGTCACGATCCTATAGACTTCAACAAATAAACTTCAGTTAGTAGATTTTGAGAATTAAAA
Source organism: uncultured Saprospiraceae bacterium (assembly GCA_937961455.1). Taxonomy (GTDB): domain Bacteria; phylum Bacteroidota; class Bacteroidia; order Chitinophagales; family Saprospiraceae; genus CALGNN01. The sequence continues at coordinate 10,939 of CALGNN010000042.1, read as the reverse complement.
TTTATTTAACAAATTAAAATCGCATAAAAGCGTGTTTAGTACAGATTGAGATCGATGAGTCGCAAGATCTGACTATCATTGATATGATAGATTTTTTTCTTTGTAACGAGTCTTAAGATGAAGCCCACTGCCGTAGAAGCAAGTCCGCTTATGATGGCTACTCTTGGAAATTCAAAATCGTTTATGATCCACAAAGTGAGACTACTTAGAATGGAATTAATTCCGGAGAACATTAAAAATCCTGGAACGAATCTCCCAAAAAAACTTTTCTTGTCACTTTGAATTAAGGCTATATCAGCGAGTGGAACTTCGCCATCTTGAAAAACTATAGCGTTATTATCAAAATTAAAATCTCGTATAATTTTCGCATACCACCCTTTACTATCATCGCCTTTTAATTGAAATCTAATGGTTTGTTCTATGCGATAAGTGTTACTAATCTTCCCTCCTCTTCTTTCAATCTGCATATAGCGGTTATAAGGATTTATCTGCGCATCAGTCTGCGCCTGAGAATCTTCAACAAAGCTAAGTTGACTGATCAGTAATACGAGTAAAAAATTTATGTAAGGTTTTGCGCATGGCTTTTTGTATTGGAGCATAATCGACCACTTCTTTACCGATAAAAATGAGCATGATAGCATATTGTTCATTTGCAGCTAATTCAAATTCATCAATGATATGATTTTTTTCTAATCTGTAAGCTTCCCTAATTCTTCTTTTTAAAAGATTTCGGGTAACTGCTTTTTTAAACGATTTTTTAGGAACTGTACAAGAAAATAAAATGGATTCATCATTCCTTGCGTCCTCGTTTTTAAGATAGACGATCTTTAATGGGTAAACGGTTAGTGACCGTCCCTTACTAAATAGTAATGAAATAAGTTTTTTTGATTTAAGCCGCTCTTCTTTACGAAATGTAAAGACAGGCATATAGGAAAGATTTTAAGTAGAAAGAATAAAAGAGGTCTTACTTGACGGTCTTCTCGTCAGAAACAGTAAGCTTTAGTCTGCCTTTAGCTCTTCTACGTGCAAGCACCTTTCTTCCATTTTTGCTTGCCATTCTTGATCTGAAGCCATGTTTGTTGGCTCTTTTTCTCTTTGATGGTTGATAAGTCCGTTTCATGATATCTTTAACTTAGCTTTCTTAAAAAAGTGGCGCAAAGCTACATTATTTTTTTTGAATAATGTACTTATTTAGCCATTCATTGAGTTCAAAAACTCATCATTTGATTTTGTTCCAAGCATATGCTTACGTAAAAACTCCATCGCTTCGACAGGTTTCATGTCTGCAAGATGATTTCTTAGAACAAACATTTTAGATAAATCTTCTTTATCCATAAGTAATTCTTCCCTTCTGGTACTTGATTTTGTCAAATCAATTGATGGATACATACGCTTGTTTGCCAAACTTCTATCCAACTGAAGTTCCATATTACCGGTTCCTTTAAATTCTTCAAAAATCACACCATCCATCTTAGAACCTGTATCAATTAGTGCAGTTGCTAAAATGGTAAGTGAACCTCCATTTTCAATTTTTCTAGCTGCACCGAAAAATTTCTTTGGTTTGTGCAAAGCATTGGCTTCAACACCACCAGATAAAACTTTTCCACTTGCTGGAGCAACTGTATTATAGGCTCTCGCGAGTCTGGTAATTGAATCTAGTAGCACGACTACATCATGTCCACTTTCTACCAATCTTTTCGCTTTCTCTAAAACGATACCTGCTACTCTAACATGGTTCTCTGCGGGCTCATCAAAGGTAGAAGCTACTACCTCAGCATTTACAGATCTTCTCATATCAGTAACCTCCTCTGGTCTTTCATCAATCAAAAGAACCAAAAGGTAGCATTCAGGATGATTAGCTGAAATGGCATTGGCAATATCTTTCAATAAGAAAGTTTTACCCGTTTTCGGCTGTGCTACAATTAATCCCCTTTGTCCTTTTCCAATAGGCGTAAAAAGATCAATCATTCGATTGCCATATTCTTTACTACCATTCTCAGTAGTCAACTTAAATTTCTCTGTAGGAAACAAAGGTGTTAAATAATCAAATGGCACTCTTTCTCTAATCTCTTCTGGTGTTAAGCCATTGATTTTAGAAACTTTTAAAAGTGCAAAGTATTTTTCACCTTCTTTTGGAGGTCTGATAGCTCCCTTAACGGTATCTCCTGTCTTAAGACCAAATAATTTGATCTGGGAAGGTGATACATAAATATCATCAGGAGAAGTGAGATAATTATAATCAGATGAACGTAAGAAACCATAACCATCTGGCATCATTTCCAATATTCCTTCTCCAATTACAATTCCATCAATTTCTACATTGAAAATTGCCTCTCTTCTTTTACGCTCTTCAGAACGTGCTTCTCGCTCTTTATCTCTTTTTTCTCGATCCCGATCTCTGTTATCAGGTCTTTCGTTTCTTTCTCTTTTCTCTGGGCGATCATTTCGATCTTTGTTGTCACGATCTTTTTGATCTCTATCCTTTCTTTCATTATCTCTCTTATCCGAACGCGTGTTATTTTCACCTTCTCTAGAATCTCTGTCTTTTTGATTATTTCCTTTTGAAGACTTATCATCTTGATCTTTCGATTCTTTTGCTGGCTCTTCCTTACGCGCTTTCTCAGGACTTTTCGCACGCTCAGATTTTTGCTCTTCTTTAGGTCTGGTGGTTCGTTTACGTTCTGGCTTAGCTTTTTCAGGCTCAGGCTTCTCCTCTTTTGTTGCAGATGCAGATGCATCATCACCATTAAGGGCCTGCTGATCTAATATTTTGTAGATAAGCTCTTGTTTATTTAGTTTCTTATAAGATGTAACTCCTATCCTTTCTGCCAATTCCCTTAATTCAGGGACTAGCATATCATTTAATTGAAGTATATCAAGCATTGATATAGGTATTAATAGATTTGAATTATGTAAAGTTCTTTACGGATGTTGATCAATTGAAAGTCCTCAAATCACAAACTCAATATCTCTCAGAACAACTCGTAAATTTTAACTGGGAAAAACGTTGAAGGCAAGAAAAAAAATCCTTCATTTGGTTTTGCGGTGTAAAATTACACTTTTTTTCAATAACAAGTCTTTTTTTATAAAAATTGTTCGAGACAATTATAAATTAGATATTAGCCGATAATTAGTAAAAATTAAAAAAATGCTTGAAATAAAGCTTCTAAGAGAAGAAAAAGAAAGGGTAATAGAGGGGCTCAAAAAAAGACATCTGCCAGAAGAACAATTGGCTTATGTAGATGAGGTCATTGCCTTAGACGATAGTAGGAAGAAAATACAAACTGAATCGGATGTATTAAAATCCCAGATAAATCAGCTTTCGAAAGAAGTAGGCGACTTATTCAAGCAAGGAAAAAGAGATGAAGCCAATCCATTAAAGGAGAAAGTGGCTGAACTAAAATCAAAGAATGAAGTGATGGATTCGGAAATGAATACCGTCAAAAATCGCATTGAAGAAATTCTTTTGTCATTGCCAAATGTTCCTCATAGTTCTGTTAAATCTGGAAAAGGAGAAGAGGAAAACGAAGTATATCAAGCTTGGGATAATGAGCTTCCTGATTTAGGTGAATCTGCAATGCCACATTGGGAACTAGCCGAAAAATATAATCTGATAGACTTCAAGTTAGGTGCTTTCATAACTGGCTCAGGATTTCCTCTTTTCAGAGGAAAAGGTGCAAAGTTAGAAAGAGCCTTAATTAATTTTTTCTTAGAAGAAGCTAGTGAAGCTGGCTATGAGGAGATCATACCTCCATTACTTGTTAATGAAGATACTGCTAGAGGGACGGGTCAAATCCCAGATAAGGAAGGGCAAATGTACTATTGTGAAAAAGATGATCTCTATCTTATTCCTACAGCAGAAGTTCCAATTACGAATATATACAGAGGTCAGCTCGTTACAGAAAATGACTTCCCTATCAAGCTTACTGGATATACACCTTGTTTTAGAAGAGAGGCCGGTTCTTATGGTTCTGATGTAAAAGGTTTGAATAGAGTACATCAATTTGATAAAGTAGAAATCGTACAAATCCAACACCCAGATAAATCTTACGATACCTTAATGACCATGCTTTCGCATGTGGAGGGACTCTTGAATAAATTGGGTTTACCTTATAGAATATTAAAACTATGCGGAGGTGATACTGGTTCTGCCGCTGCTTTGACTTACGATTTTGAAGTATACTCAGCTGCGCAAAAAAGATGGTTGGAAGTGAGTAGTGTTTCAAACTTTGAAACATTCCAAACCAATAGAATGAAGCTTAGATACAAAGATGAAAATGGCAAAACTCAACTCGCTCATACCCTTAACGGATCAGCATTAGCTTTAGCCAGAATCGTAGCAGCACTTTTAGAAAACAACCAAACTGAAGCCGGAATTAAGATTCCTGAAACTTTACAAGCATATACGAAGTTTAGTATTATAGATTAAACAAGATTTTATATCTTATTTTTAAAATAAAATTGTATTAAAATGGAAGCTACCATTGACAGCACAATGAGCAAAGGAAAAAATCAAATGGATGATGCCCTTGTCCATCTACAAAATGAATTGTCTAAAATTAGAACAGGCAAAGCATCAACTAATATCCTAAGTGGTATTATGGTAGACTATTATGGCAGTCCTACACCTTTAAGTCAGGTCGCCAATCTAAATACGCCTGATTCGAAAACCATTTCCATACAGCCTTGGGAAAAAACCATGCTAGCGCCAATTGAACAAGCGATATTTGCTGCAAACCTTGGTTTGACTCCACAAAATGATGGTGAATTTATCAGAATTAATATTCCACCTTTAACTGAGGAAAGAAGAATTGAATTAGTCAAACAAGCCAAATCTTCAGGAGAAGAATGCAAAGTGAGTATTCGTAATTCTAGACAAAAAATTATTGAGTTTATCAAGAGCGAAGTAAAAAACGGATATCCTGAAGATGCAGGTAAAAAGAGAGAATTAGAAGTTCAAGAAATGGTGAACAATTTTGGCAAAAGTATCAACGAGCTTATTGAAGCCAAGGAAAAAGACATCATGACGGTCTAATCAATTTTTTCGGTATTGTATTATTGACGATCCTCTTGCTCTAGTAGGTTGATTCCTCCTGAGCCATTATTACATCCATCGATAAATATGTATAACACGCCTCCAAGTTCAACATTGAAAGGAGCTATTAGACTCACAGAATTTGCTGCATCATAATCTACTTGAGCACTTGTTGCAATGGTTTGAGATGAAATGATATTATCCGAGGATTCGTAATCTGCAATACCCGTTTCTACACCTGACAGATTTAAATTGTTTTGACAATTGGGATTAAAGTTGGTATCTCCTGGAGTTTCAGCAAGGGCTGCTAACCAAACCCCATTGACTAATTGTAAAGAAAGTCCCACTGGGTCATTGGTCGGTTCTTCCACATTTATATCAAGACTATTCATTCCACTAGCAGGACCAACATTTGCTGTAAAGACTCCTTCATAACTCAAAAATTCGCAAACCATGGAAGCGTTACTAAGTGATAAACCATCTGGACTCCCATTCTGAATGGACACAGGATACCAAGTGTAATAGGTGAAATTTCCATCATCATTCTCTTCATTAAAGTTCACAAGAAATTCCTCACTATATACAGAACCATCAGATCCATTATATAGACTCACGATGAAGTCATTAAGATCAATAGTTACATTATTATCTACTGCGACTTCGATAAATTCATTAAAGTCCGATCCTGTATTTTCATAAGCCAATTCATTGATAAAAATACCATTGCAATTTTGCGGGCTGCAATCACTTGGCGAGATCGTTATGAAATCACTTATGCAAGACGCATCAAGTGCATCTCTAATTTTTATATCAAAAGGAATCGTGCTCGTATTATTAGGAATGGTCAAACTAATGGGAGAACTATTACCTGTCGCTATGACCGTATTATTTACATCAATGACTTCATAGCTCCCACTCGTCGAGGTACCCAAAAAGTGCAACTCATAAGTAAAATCTGGACCGTTGCAAGAGGCATTTTCAATGCTGAGGTTTGATATAAAACAACTGAGATTATTGCTTGTCCCTTTAGTACTAATTATGGGTCCTTGCCACACTCCCCCAATTAGCTGCAATGAACCGCCTGAGGGGTCATTCCCATTTTCAGAAACTCCCATATCAAAACTAAAGATTCCACTAGAGGGTCCATCAGTAGCTGCAAAGCTCCCTTCATAACTTAAAAAAGAACAATGACTTCCTGATTCTGAAAAAGCAAATCCGTCTGGTGCACCATTTTGAATGTCATTAGGTTCCCAAGTATAATATTCAAAATTACCATCTGAGCTTTCAAAAACTGCATTGGCCAAATTTTCAGAATCGTATTGGCCTCCTGTAGATCCATCATATAAATAGAGATCATAATCAGCCAGATTACCATTAAAATTATTAGGCACGGCGATCTCAATAAATTGATCGATATCTACCCCATTGTTATCATAATGAATTTCATTCAGAAAGATCCCACCACATACATTACCACAAGAAGGATATTCGATCTCAAGGGTCATCTTGACGGGTAGATGATCCGACATCTTTTGTATTTCATTTTCTAGTGGATGATTTCCATCAGTAGCCTGTCCATTCAATACTCCTGAGTTACCCATATTTTCATAGCTACCTGCCACATAGCTAATTTGATTTTGATCTTGATCTATTGACTCGTTGATCAAAATAAAATCAAATCTATCATCCAAGCCTCCTGAAACACCACCATTCCCATATTGATTTTGATTAATCCTGGTTGATTGTGTGTATTTATCTACAAAAGAAGCACTATTGCGAACCCAGCCTCCCAAGACATCTGTAAATTGATGATTATAATTTGAATTGGTCAGCGTTATATATGCAGGTTCTGAATTGCTACCTCCATTATCATTGTCAGCATACAAATTTAGATCCCCACCAAAAATGATATTTCGGGACAAGGGGATAGTATCTATATAATCCATAAAATCTTTAGCCCCAAGATTTCTCCGATCTCTATCAGAAATGTTGGTATTGGTTTCATTATCATTACTCCCCTTTAAGTGAGCACCGTATACTTCAAGGCGAATCTTATCTGTATTACAAACGGTGGAAAACACATCAAGAATAAAACGCGAATTTGCTCTAGGTGACCATTCAGGGCTTCCATTTTGGGATTGTTGCGTATTGACTCTTGGCATATCTATATGATCTATCAAGTCAATGATATCATCATTGTAAATGATCGCATTTCCTAATCCTCCGTAATTGTAATAATCGAATGAATGATTGTATGTCTTTGACAAAGTACCATTGCTATTAAGCTCAGCAACCAAATCTTGAACTCCAAACAGTGCTTTTACTTCTTGGAGCACAATCACATCCGCATTTACTGATTCTATAATCTCCCTGAAATATACATGGCGAGCAGCATCCGATCCATCTGGATTTGTATTAGAAGCATTGGGGAAGTTTAATACATTGTAGTAAACGACTGTTAGCTGTTCAACACTTTGAGTATGTAAATGAATAAAAGGGAGAAAAAATAATACAACAAAAAATACAATACGATGCATGTAGGTAGATTCTAGAAATGGTGAATGTGGTAGTCAAAGTTCTTAGAATCTATTCTAATACGAGCACAATAAAATGATCTTTTAGATATTTACAAAACGGTTAATAATAGCATATTGTTATATAAGTGTTTTATGAGAATAGATTAGTTTTACCTGAGAAAAAAGCAAAGGTGGATCAGCAAAAATCAGATTTCATTAAGCATGTCGGACAAACTTCTTTAATACCTCATGGATTAGAAGTTGCTCATGCTAAAGGCATGTACATTTTTGATACAAAAGGCGAGCAATATTTGGATCTCAATGCTGGTATTGCTGTGAGTTCAATGGGACATTCGCACCCAAATGTTTTAGAAGCGATCAAAACTCAATCTGAAAAATATCTCCATACCATGGTCTATGGGGAACACATTCAAGCTGTTCAAGTATCCTATGCAAAACTTTTGTCGGAACAATTAGATGAATCATTAAGCAGTGTTTTTTATGTGACTTCTGGTACAGAAGCTACAGAGGGTGCTATGAAACTTTCCAGAAGGGTTACGGGCAGATATGAATTGATCGCATGTAAAAATGCTTATCACGGAAGTACGCTTGGAGCAGAGAGTTTGATGAGTCAGACTTGGATGACACAGGCTTATCGACCTCATCTACCAGGCATAAGATTTATTGAATTTAATAACATAGAAAGCCTATCAGCCATAACAGAAAAAACTGCTGGAGTATTTATAGAATTGGTACAAGGTTGCGCTGGAGTGCAAGTGATCGAAAAAGCATTTCTTCAGGCACTTAAAGAAAGGTGTGTAGAAACCGGTGCATTACTTATTTTCGATGAAATCCAAACAGGATTTGGACGAACAGGAAAATTGTTTGCTCATCAACATTGGAATATTCTACCTGATATTATGCTTATCGCAAAAGCTATGGGTGGAGGAATGCCTATTGGTGCTTTTGTAAGTAGTAAAAAATACATGGATCACTTTACAGATGATCCACCATTAGGCCATATCAATACCTTTGGAGGACACCCTGTTTGTGTAGCTGCCGCTCAAGCAACTTTGGAAACATTATTAGAGAGTGATCTTATTAGTCGGGTTGACCAGAAAGCTGAATTACTGATCAGAGAAATATCACATGCGTCCATAAAAGAAATCAGACATAAAGGATTGATGATTGGAGTTGATCTAGCTGATGCAGTTATGGTTAAAAAGTTTTTGCATGCAGCTAAAGAAGCGAGACTGCTTATTGACACGTTTTTATTTAACGAAACTTCTTTTCGACTTGCACCACCTTTGATCATTACAGAAGAAGAAATTAAATTGGCAGGAGCAAAAATTACATCCATACTTAATAATTTGTAAAATCATTAATGTAAAATAATATGAAAAACTACTTACTTTATTCCAGTCTTTTGGTCTTGCTAACTGGTTGCTTTAGCACTCAGGTTTTACCACCTCAAAATACCAATCAAAGTCAAGTACAGAGCACTCCAAAAGTTCAGAATCCATATAAAGATAAGTATGCGGCATTTATGGAAGAAGGAAGCACATTGATCCAATCTGGTTACCATTATACCATTGAAAAAATGGCCTCAACTGGTTTGATTGTCACGAAAACGTATCATCCTGACAAGATGGTCATGAATTATTTAGTGAGTAGACATCCAGAAACAGATGAATTGGAGGGAGCATATGAAGAAAGACTAGACGATGGTTCTATTGTTAAAGCAGGTTTTTATAAAAATGGACTCAAGCAAGGTCATTGGAATTTGGGTTATTCATCAGGCAATTATGTAAATGATAAAAAAGAAGGCACTTGGAATTATTATGATCTTAAAGGTAGACTGAAATCAAAAGAAGACTTTATCAATGGTGAGAAGGTGGAAGGCTCTAAAGTGGATATTGAATTGGTAATAGACGAAGAAGAAGCTGCAAGTAAAGCACAAAAAGAAGAAGTATTTAGAATCGTTGAGGAAATGCCTCGATTTGCTGGTTGCGAAGATGAAGAAGGAGATCATACAAGTAAAAAGAAATGTGCTGATAGAAAAATGCTTGTGTTCATTTACAAATCCTTACGTTACCCCGCAATAGCTAGAGAAAATGATATTGAAGGAACTGCTATATTGCAATTCGTCGTCGGTAAAGAAGGAGCAATTAAAGACCTTATCGTGAAAAAAGGATTATGCAAAGAAATTGAAGAAGAGTGTATTCGTGTAATAGAAAGCATGCCTAATTGGATCCCCGGAAAGATTCAAGATGAGCCTGTTGATGTAAAATTTACGCTTCCAATTAAATTTAAGTTGGAATAATCTTAGACCATTTATGTTGAAATAATACGATTAGTAAAAATCATAATTACATGTTGAGATTTCTATCCCTGGTTATCATTTCTAGTTTGCTTTTTAGTTGTTCAAGTTATAATTACACAGAAGCACCTATTCAAACGCAGACCAAGTATAAAAATAAGTACAAGGCATTTTTAGAACCAAATAGCATTTTAAAACAATATGGATATAACTACACAATAGAGGAAATCCCATCCCTAGGAATTGAAGTACGAAAAGTTTACAATCCTGATAAGATGATCCTTAATCAAAGGACCACCATAGATGTAAAAACCCAATTACTAGATGGTGCTTACGCAAGCATCTTAGATGATGGTTCTATCCATGAAGCAGGATTTATGAAGAAAGGTAAAAGACATGGTGTGTGGGAAATAAGAAATCAAAAAGGGGAATTTAAGAATGAATTGAGACACGGAACTTGGAGTGGCTATGACAGCTTAGGAAGATTGGAATATACTTTAGAATATGATCAAGGTGAAATGATTTTGGGTTCTAATGTCTTCTATGATAGTCTTGGCAATGTAGTCAACAATGAAAATATGGACAAAGTAAATATCTTCAAGTTAGTAGAAGAAATGCCTAGGTATCCGGGATGTGAAAACATGGAAGGAACTACTAAAGAAAAAAAGTCATGTGCAGACCGAAAAATGTTAGAATACATTTATGGTAATATAAGTTATCCTGAAAAAGCTCGGGAATTATCTGTTTCGGGTATGGCATTGTTTCAATTTGTCGTCGAAAAAAATGGGGATATATCAGAAATTAAAACACTCCGAGGTGTTTGCAAGGAAATTGAAGAAGAATGTTTAGGAATTATTAAAAATATGCCTAAATGGATTCCAGGTAAACAAAGAGGAAATCCTGTGCGCGTTCAGTTCACATTGCCCGTTAAATTTAAGTTGGAATAATTACAATTCCTTCCTAAGACGGGCTACAGGAATATTCAATTGCTCGCGATATTTTGCCACAGTTCTTCTTGCGATATTGTAGCCTTTGTCTCTAAGCATTTCCTTTAACTTTTCATCTGAA
>CALGNN010000041.1 GCA_937961455.1 uncultured Saprospiraceae bacterium | reverse complement strand
GATGCCTTATTGATTTTTAGCAAATGCTAATTGTTCTTTAAGTTCGTCCATTGCACTTTGCCATTCTGGAATGCTCGTAGCATCTTCATATAATTCATCTGCATCATTCGTCGCTTCTGCGATTTGTGCTTCCCAGTCGTCAAGCAAACCATTAATATAGTTAGCTGCTAAATAATCAGACTTAAATGTAGAAAGTAACGCATCATACTCCTCTTCAAAAAGCGTCCACCCACGAGTTAATTTATCACAAGCTGCGGATTTTTGTCTAAAGCCAAAGGCCCCAAAACTAAATGGTTCGCAATTGTTTCTGGTTTCACCCCAGTCATCTGCTATAGGAGTAACAGGATTACTATTTGTTATAATATTCTGGAAACTGTTGTCTAAATCCCAAGGTATTAAATAGAGTTTATTATTCTCTGGTTCTTCATACCAATAAAAATTATGGCTTGAACATTCGTTGCCATTGCAATACCAATGAAAAGGTCCGTCATCTACTCTGATGGTTCGATCCACCACTGCCAAGGCTAAAGTCTTATCTACATCCATCCACTTTGAAATGACGGTTTTCAAATCTTCCTCTTCAGCATCCGCAACTTCTTGTGCAAATGTTTTTATTAATTCTGTGCTGGGGTTTTCATCTTCATTTGTTTTGAGGGCAGCAAGGTACATCGCATCAGAGTGAGGCAAGCCTTTATCAGTTAGAGGCCAAATTTCTTTATATAAATTGCCTTTGCCCTTTTCAAAATTATGCCTGGTAAACCTTCCATCAATCTGTTCTATCAATGCAAAGATTCCAATAAATTTTTGATTGATATATAGCTTTGCATGTACCGCCCTCGGAGCAGGGACTCCCATATCTCTATATAATTGATAGCCCAGTCTTTCTCTCATTTGACTTGGGTCATTATTCATAGAATGAAACTGTAACTTCTTTAGGCCAAAGAATTTATCATCTGAGTCATCCCAATTAATTTTTACTTTCATAGAAAGCTTCGTGCAGGTTTTATAACCAGAAGGTTGTGCCCAGTTTATTCCAGACACACAGCCTACAAAAGCACCAATGGATCCTTTATATCTTATTCCAACTGGGCTTAAAGTATCTCCTTCAAAAATAAGGTTGCCTTCTACATACTCTTCTGCGGTAGGATTATTATTTATTTTGATGTAATCAGAAATTGGAATATTTAAATGATAGCTCAGTAATTTATCATGATCAAAAATATAATCAGCATCTTCATTTAAATAATTTTCGTCACCATTAGGAATGATCTTCACTACTTCAAAATCTTGACTGTTATCCATTGGATCTCCGAAAGGACTCTCAGGCTCATCGCAGCTCGTAATTGACAAAAGGATCCCCCAAAAAAATAATATTCTTAAATAAGAATGCATCTGATTTTATGCTAGTTTTATAAAAAGACGATATAATATAAGAAAAGGTTTATTTAAAACTATTATTACTCAAATCGATGACTACCACAAATGCCAATCAAAAGTCTATTAGAATTCATTCATTAGATGAATTAAGAGGCTTCGCCCTTCTTGGAATTTTAATAATGAATATTATTTCATTTTCAAATATTGGCATCGGATATATGAACCCTAATTTAGGTGCCGGCATTGAGGGATATAATAAATGGTTTCATGGCTTTAGCTTTCTTTTTGCAGATATGCGATTCATGAGTATTTTTTCAATGCTATTCGGGGCGGGCTTAATTTTATTTTGTAAAAATATTGCTGCAAAAAACAAATCGGAAAAAGCCTTTCATTATCGAAGGATGTTTTTTTTACTATTATTTGGATTCATCCACGCCTATTTAATTTGGATGGGTGATATCCTTGTAATGTATGCCATATGTGGAAGCATTGTGTTTTTAATGCGAAACTGGAAAGTAAAAACACAATTAATTGTAGCTGGAATATTCTTTTGCATACCTATACTATTTTCTCTAAGCACTTATTTTTTCACACCTCAAGCAATGTTAGAAGAAATATTTGCATTCTGGAATCCCAGCTCAGAAGAATTAAATAAAGAGTTAGCAGCCTATCGATCTTCTTATATGGATCAATTACCAATGAGAATTTCCGCAGCAATTGGTTTGCAAACTAAGCTTTTTATTCTTGAGCAATTGTGGAGAATCTTGGCCATGATGTTAATAGGAATGGTCTTATTTAAAAAGGGAATTTTATCAGCAGAAAAATCAAAATCCTATTATATCAAAATGGCTTCCTTGGGACTAATAATTGGATTATTAATTTCAGCTACAGCTTTGTATCGAGCCTATGGAAAAAACTGGGATGGAATATGGTTTATGAATATTGGTCATTACTATAATTACATTGCTTCCCTGTGTATGGCTCTTGGATATATAGGTCTAATCATGCTTTGGTCCAAATCTACAATCTTTGAAAAATTAAAAAATAGATTTGCTGCAGCAGGAAGAATGGCCTTTACCAATTATATCTTAAGCTCTGTCATTTGCACTTTTATCTTTTACGGTCATGGGTTGGGATACTTTGGCTATCTAGATAGAATGGAGCAGTGGATAATTATTTTAATAGTTTGGGCTATTATTTTAATTATTTCACCAATTTTATTGAATAAATATAGACAGGGGCCTTTAGAATATGCATGGCGTCGTTTAACTTATCTCGGTTCTTATAAAGAAAAAGTACCATCATAATTTCTTTAAGAAAAGAAATTAATCAACTGGAAATTCAATGGGCACTTTTAATAAATAATTATTAAAAACTTGAGCGATATATAAATGTCCATCAATAATTAAGCTTGAGGAACCTCCTGAAATCTCTGTGCCGTTTGAATAATAAATTTGATTTAATTTATTTCCATCAAAAATATGAACTGCAGTTGGGGATTGCTTAAACCTATCTTTACTATGGAAATAAAATTTAAACAAACTCGGGTGACTGGTGATAATTAAGCTTTCATTATAGGTGTTTATATTATCTCCGACAGAAAGCTTCGCAAGCTTAATAGGTAATATTCTTTTATTGGTATTAATAAAGTAGTCTTCCAATTTATACAAAGTGTCATCCAAGTCATCTGTGAAATATAAATCATTTTGATATCTACAAATTCCGTTAGCCCCTCTCCGTTTTTCAAGAATTAATTCAATTTTTCCATTTACCTGAATAAGCCCAATCGAAGCTTTTTTAGCTCTAAAAAATCCTTTAATATAATTGTGGGTATTCGTAAAAAATATTCGACCATCTTTGTCAACATAGAGATCGTTAGGACGATCTAATTTTGGATCCTCAAAGTGCCTTTGGTAGATTAATGTATCGTGCTTAATTTTAAAAACAACAATTCGATCCTTTTCTTCATGAGAAATAACATAAAGTACATCATCGCCATTCAATTTTCTGCTAAAAATTCCGTGAGGTAGTAATTTATTTTCTTGATAGTTTTCAATGATGAAATCTCTTGCGGTAAGACTTGAATCTTGAATATTAAAATATTGCAATTTTCCTGTGCTAGGCGTTCCTGATATTCTATTGGTACAAGAAATAATTATTAGTTCCTTATTACTGGGATGTGTAGCTATATCTTCTGGACCAAATGCAGTTGTTATTTTTTGTAAGGGACTTACTTGAAGAAGAAATAATAGAATGGCACAAAGCATAGCACATTTTTAAAATCTCAAATGCTTTACGGTATTGCCATTATTTATTAATTGCTTAAGAGAATCTATTCCAATCTTTAGATGGTCTGGAGCCAATTGTTGGGTTACCTCTTTATCTGATTTTCTTGTTTTCACTCCATCTGCAAACATGGGCATATCAGAGACCAGATGTAATGCACCTACAGGAATTTTATTATGAAAACCTACGGTAAAAATGGTCGCTGTTTCCATGTCAACAGCGATGGATCTTGTCTCTCTTAGATAATCCTTAAATTCAATATCCCACTCCCATACTCTTCTATTGGTGGTATATACGGTCCCTGTCCAATAATCTTGTTCGTAATCTCGAATGGTTGTACTAATGGCCTTCTGCATCGCAAAGGCTGGCAAGGCAGGCACTTCAGGTGCCATATAATCATTAGAAGTACCTTCTCCTCTTATTGCCGCAATTGGTAAAATCAAATCACCTACGTTGTTATCCTCTTTTAATCCGCCCACTTTTCCTAAAAATAAAACTGCTTTTGGGTTTATTGCCATCAACAAATCCATTATGGTTGCAGCATTGGGACTTCCCATTCCAAAATTAATGATACTGATATCTTCAGCTGTAGCGACTCTCATCGACCCGCCTTTTCCTTTTACTTTTACATCATGAAGTGCTGCAAAAACATCTACATAGTGATTGAAATTTACCAAGATGATATAGGACCCAAAGTCTTTTAACTCTTGACCGGTATACCTAGGCAACCAATTTTTGACGATTTCTTCTTTTGTTTGCATCTGCTATAAATTTTACAAATGTACCAAAATTAATTCCTTGCTTTTCTCCTTGCGTAAACCTCTTTCTCTAAAGCACAAACAACAACATTATTCGCATCAGTAATTTCACACTCAAAATGAAAGCTTCCTTTTCCCACCTCATCAACTTCTTTTTTAATTTCTTGCAGTCGCTCAGGACTGATTTCAAATATGCATTTAACTGTGCCTGTCCCCGGCTTTAAAAATTTGATGCTTGCAGATTGATCCCAAATTATATATTCTCTTCCCAGATAATGATGTATGATAAATGCAAAAAAAGGATCCGTCATGGCAAAGAGCGATCCTCCAAAGTGCGTCCCATAAGCATTACTATTATAAAAGGTCTTGCGCATGATTACCTCTATCCGATTAATTTCTTTGTTATAAGATTTAACCCATATTCCTGTCCCTAAGAAAGGAGGCCAATAGTTAATCAGTTTTAATACCAAAGGAATCCTTGATTTCTTGCTTTTACTCATTGCACAAAATTAATAAGAATTGCCATAGTGGAAAAGAGATTCATTAATCACTATTTATGGTGATTTTTTATTTATCGAAATAACGTATTTTCGTTGATCTTGAATTAGGCCTTAATCAAAATAATAAAGAGGAATATCCATTCACAATCAATAGTTGACTGTGAACATAGACCTTTTTCACTAGCTAAAATTTACACAATGCCTAATCTCATTCATGCTGTTCGTTCAACTAAAATTGAAGAAAGTCTCATTAATTATACACTTGGTGATCAAGGTATAGATGGTGCCTCAATTGCTTCCTCTGGTGTTGATTATGATGTAAATACTACTTACCAAATCGGAGAAGAGTGGCAATTTTGGAATCCTGTCTTAGATGATTACAATTACTTTAGGGATAAAACAATAGAGATCACCTCAGATGTTGTCTTATCTGAATGGGTAGCACGTGTACCCGGCCTTTTTTACAAAGCAGGAAGTGATGCCCTTCGAAATGTTCGTAAAAGTAATATTGAATACGTTAATAAAAACTGGACGCATTATACACCTTTAGGAAAATCGCGTAAAGTCATGGGAGGAATTGGCACCCTGAAATTTCCTGCTGATAAAGATGGATACAGATTGGTGAGTCTCGCCATGAACCAAAATGCTTCCTCTGGAATACCTGCACTCATTCATCCTGAGATATGGGAATATTATAAAATGAGAGAAGGGCTTAAGATAAATAAAATAGTAGCTCCACTTCGTGACATGCCTTCAGAATGGTCTTTAAAATTTGCTTCAACAAGAGGGATTCCAAAGGCTTGTTTATTCATCAATCAGATTGATCAAATTGAAACCAACAATGAAGACGCGCATGTCAGACATCATCCATTTACCATAATGAAATATGAAAAAGATGGAGCCGAATATTTTGACTTTGTTTTTGTCAACATTGATTCTGACCAAAAAGATGCAAGAAAAAATGTGCAAATATTTTTAGGAGAATACATTTACAATGATGGCAGATTTGGACAATATTTAATTGAACCTGATATCAGTAATCCTATAATTGGCTCTCAAGATATCATATGTCAAAGTCCACTTGAGTTA
Organism: uncultured Saprospiraceae bacterium; assembly: GCA_937961455.1. Lineage (GTDB taxonomy): Bacteria > Bacteroidota > Bacteroidia > Chitinophagales > Saprospiraceae > CALGNN01. The sequence continues at coordinate 565 of CALGNN010000041.1, read as the reverse complement.
AGGACCAAAATGGAAGATTCGAATGCCTACTTAGACTTAATTCAGCATAGGATTCATGATACAACTTTTAATGATCAAACCCTCGATGAAATAAAACATTTGTTAGATCACTTGAATGAGAAAACGCTAAAACGCTATGCAAAAAACATTGGTCTTAATCCCAATACGGTTTTTAGAACTGGTGTGTCACATGCTAGCAACACTGCAAATTTATTGGATATTTGTATGGACAGAAAAATGATGACACAATTTCTTGATGAAGTAATTGAAGAATACCCTGAAAAATTTAATAATTAATTATGCCCACTTTTAAAGAATTAAATAAAAAACTAGCTGATTTATTCCCAGAAGAAAAGAAAGCTCGAAGAATGCTGAAATATGCAAGAATCAGCACAGGCAATATTGATTTTGATGGCAGTGCCATGGATATGTGGTTTAGTATCCTAGATGAATGCGAAAAACATAAAACAAAATTGCCTGCTCTTATTGAGCAAGCCCATTCTCAATATCCAGAAGACGACCTGCTCATTGAAGCCATGAAAGATATTGAAGATGGAATGGTGAT
>CALGNN010000040.1 GCA_937961455.1 uncultured Saprospiraceae bacterium | reverse complement strand
AATATAGTCGAGGCAGTTATAATTTTCAAGACTTTCAAGCCAAGCCTTATTACTATGGTATCACAATTGGGTATAATCAGTCAAAGTATAGGCTCAACCACAGTAAATCTTTTATCCTAAACGATAGTATTAGCATTGCTGAAGCACAATCTGGACCTGGCTTTAGTGTAGCCGCTATCATTAATTTAAAAATTGGTCGCTATTTTGACTTCAGAGTATTACCTGGATTTACCATTTCAGAAAGAACATTGCGATATAAAAAACCAGGCTTGGATGAGCCATTTCAATCTATTACTATAGAACCGGTGATTGTTGATGCACCTTTTTTACTACGTTTTAAATCCGATCCATATAAGGATAAAAGAGCCTTTGTGGTTACTGGAGTAAAATATTCCTATGATGTCCAAAGTAATTCTAGAATTCGAAGAGAATTTGAAGATTCTGTAGTCAAAATATCACCTCATGACTTTCAAGTGGAGCTTGGTGCTGGTGTGCAATTTTTCTTGCCTTATTTCATTTTATCACCTGAAATAAAATTTAGTCAAGGAATTGGCAACACACTCATATATAATAATAAGCTAGAAGCATCTAATGTACTTGAAAAAGTCTTTACGCGGATTTTAACTTTCTCGCTCCATTTCGAAGGTTAAAATTATTCACAATTACAAGCTGATTCTACATAAGCTATAATATCTGGAAAGAACTTTAAAAAATCTTTCTCATACAATTCATAATCTTTATTGTAAGCCATCACGGCGTTTTTCATTGCAGAGGGAAATGAACTTCGTTTATCTAGAAAGCCAAGAATCATTTCTAATCGCTCTGGCTTGGCATAATCAACTAGCCACTTAGCTTCAATCATGCGATCTGTTCTTCTTCTGACGTGTTCAGGAAAAACTTCTTGATGATATTTAAGAACTTCCGTCACATGATCACTAAATTCTTCAAGAGGCTGCGAGGTAAATTTCAGCCAGTTTTTGGCAAGTATAAAATCATAAAACACATCTATTACTACAGGCGCGTACTTAGCTTGGCTTGGTCGCAATCTTCTCACAGACTCCAATACATCTTCATGATTATCTGAAAATGAATCTATTTGTCTATGTAGCATTACACCCTCTTGAATTTTCTCCGAAAATAAATGCAGCTCCTTGTTACTTACAAAATCTCCTAAGAAATTACCAATCATCAACTCGTTATCCATACAGGAAAGAAACATATGGGCTAGAAAATTCATAGGTTAATCTTTACAATAATTTTTAAATAGATATATCTTCGCCGCCTATTTAATATTAATCATATTATGGCACTAAAATGTGGAATCGTTGGACTCCCAAATGTAGGTAAATCTACATTATTCAATGCATTGACCTCTGCTAAGGCATTGGCTGCGAATTATCCTTTTGCAACAAAAGAACCAAATGTTGGCATCATAACCGTTCCTGATCCGCGATTGGATCAATTAGCCAAACTCGTAAATCCTCAGAAGATTATTCCCACCACTGTGGAGATAGTTGATATTGCTGGACTTATCAAGGGTGCAAGTAAAGGAGAAGGATTGGGTAATCAATTTCTAGCAAATATTAGAGAAGTGGATGCCATTGTCCATGTAATTAGATGTTTTGATGATGATAATGTAATTCATGTAGATGGCAATATCAATCCTGTTTCAGATAAAGAGGTTATTGACACTGAATTAATATTAAAAGACATCGAAACAGTAGAGAAGAAATTGGAGCGATATCGCAAAATGGCAAAGACTTCAAACAAAGAGGACTTGCTGAATCTTGCAACCGCAGAAAAGATTTTAGCACATTTAGAAGCTGAAAATCCAGCGAGATCATTGAGTTTAGAAGATCCAGAAATCCCCATTTTTGAAGAGATGTATCTGTTGACGGCTAAACCAATATTATATGTTTGTAATGTTGATGAAGAAGCTTTTAAAACAGGAAACAAGTATACTGAACAAATCAAACAGCTCATTGAAAATGAAAATGCCGAGCTTATCCTTATTAGTGCCAAAATAGAATCGGAAATAGCAGAGCTAGATAGCAAGGAAGAACGAGATGAATTTATTGAAATGATGGATCTAGATGAGCCTGGAGTCAATCTTGTTATAAGATCTTGCTACAAATTATTGAATCTCATCACCTATTTTACTGCAGGCGAAAAAGAAGTACGAGCATGGACCGTACTCAAAGACGCTAAAGCTCCGCAAGCAGCTGGTGTGATCCACACAGATTTTGAAAAAGGGTTTATCAGAGCTGAAGTAATTAAATATGCTGATTATGTTGAATTGGGTTCAGAATCAGCGGTAAAAGATGCAGGAAAATTAAAAGTAGAAGGGAAAGAATACATCGTACAAGATGGAGATGTGATGCATTTTAGATTTAATGTTTAAAAAAAAATTGAAGATTTTTTAAACGTAATTCAAATCGGTGGTATTACATAAGTAATAGTTGTAAATGGAAAGTAGCTGATATTTAACTGATTATGTTTTAAAACTCATTTTTTTTAGTTAATTTAAGGAACAGTTTGCAGCGTTTTTCAAACTGATCTAGTCTTAAAACTAACGAACATAAAATCATATTTATGAAAAAATTTACCCTAATCATTTCTGCCATCGTTATAACAGTGGCTAGTTTTGCTTTTGTAATAGAAAATGAAAAATCGTTTTCTGCTGCAAGTGCAATCTTTAGCGAAGAACCAGTATTGCCTGGTACACCTTACGCTTATTCAGACATCACCGTTCCACAATCTCTAGAAGCTCCGCCAAATGGAGGCTGGGGTTCAGTTGATCCAGTAACCATTGATGATGCTATTGCTAGTATTACAGATGATGGAGCAACATTAGGTAGAGTATTATTTTATGATGAAAAACTTTCAGCAAGTAATGATATTTCATGTGGTTCGTGCCACAATCAAAGTTTTTCGTTTGCTGAGGAATTACAATTTAGTGAAGGGGTAAGTGAAGCAACAACAAGAAATTCTATGCATCTAAATGACATTATGTGGTTTTCTCCAAATACCATGTTTTGGGATGCAAAACAAATAAATTTAAAAGAATCAATTTTACTTCCATTGCAAAATGAAAATGAAACGGGTGTTACAGATGTTGATGCAATGTTGCATGAATTATCTCAGACCACTTATTATCCTGAGCTTTTCGAAAAAGCTTTTGGAGATGCAACAGTAACGGAAGAAAGAGTCGTTAGTGCAATAGAACAGTTTTTAAAATCAATCAATAGCTTTAATTCCAAATTTGATAAAGTTTTAGAAGGTGAAGCTACTTTCAATACCATCGAAGAAGAAGGAAGAGAATTATTTGAACAAGAATGTGTATTCTGTCATCCAAGTAGTTTAGGGCAGTTAGGGATTGATTTTGGTTTCTTCCCAATAGTGTTTGACAATGGACTTGATGAAGTGGATGAAGACCCAGGTATGGGTGAATGGATGGGTGACCCTCAATTCAATGGTCACTTTAAGCCACCAACGCTAAGAAATATTCAATTCACAGGACCTTACATGCATGATGGTCGATTCAATACGCTTAGAGAAGTCATGGATTTTTATAGCGATGATGTTGCTCCTACTGAATGGGGTATGATTCCTGAAGGGGGATTTGATTTCACTGATCATGAGAAGGATGCCTTGGTTGCATTCTTAAAGACCATGTCAGATCAAAATGTTTTATTACATCCAAAATGGTCTGATCCATTCCCTGAATCTACAGATACGCATACACCCTCCATTGAAGGCGTGAAGATGTTTCCAAATCCAATGTATGAGCACAGTTTGATCAATATCGATAGCTGGGATGGAGAATCAATAAACCTAAGTGTTGTTTCAATGAATGGTCAAGTAGTATTTACAGACCAATTCCAAAGCAATCAATATGTGTTAGGAAGAAATAATTTAGCTGCCGGCAACTATGTTGTTAGATTGCAATCTGACAAAGGCACAAAGACCTTAAAGCTAAGTGTTCAGTAAAAAAATAATTAGATGAAAATTTCAAAAAGCCTGTTCAGTTTCTGAATGGGCTTTTTTAGTATTTGATAACTACTGATTTAATTTCGGTAAATGTATCAATGGCAGCTTTGCCTAATTCCCTTCCAATTCCACTCTGTTTATATCCACCTAAAGGGAGATTCGGATCAGACCTAATGGGAGAGTTGACATAAACTACACCTGCTTGTAACTTATCAATTAAATAATGTGCATTAGACAAGTCTTGCGTCCAAATACAAGCTGATAAACCAAAAATGGTATCATTAGCTTGTTCTATTAATTCTTCAATTGTATCATAAGGGCTTGCAACGATTACTGGCCCAAAGACCTCATCCTTAGTAAGAGGAACATCCTTTTGATCTGTATTAGCAAATATTGTTGGTCGAATATAAAAACCTGATTCATGTTCTCTTGCACCACCTGCTAACAACTCAAGTTGATCATCTTTAGCCTGCTCAATATGATTTAGAACTGAATCAAAATGATTTTCAGAAACTAAAGGGCCCATTTGTGCTCCTTTATCAAAACCATCAGAGACTTTCATTCCATCTGCAATTAATGCCATATCAGCTAAGGTCTCTTCAAATCTCTTTCTCGGTAGATATAATCGCGAACCTGAAACACAAATTTGTCCTTGATTATAAAATATTCCTTTTGATACACCCTTAGCGACCAGATCAAAATTGGCGTCCTCTAGCACTAAGACTGGATTCTTACCTCCTAGCTCCAAAGTAAAATCCTTTAAATCTTCCATTGCATTTCTTCCTATCATTTTACCAACCTTGGTAGATCCTGTAAAACTCAATTTAGAGATTAATGGATGTTTCACAATGCAGTCTCCTGTAATCA
>CALGNN010000039.1 GCA_937961455.1 uncultured Saprospiraceae bacterium | reverse complement strand
TATCAATGACCTTTTTTTTATGATCTCCTTGGATTAAGATTTCTCGATTTTTTACTGAACCTCCAACTCCACACTTTTTCTTTAACCATTTTCCGAGGTTTTCAATGTCATTGCTGCTTCCTTGAAAGCCAGTTATTAGTGTAACAGCTTTCCCTTTTCGAGCTTTGCGATCAATCATTACTCTGAGATTTTGTTGATTGTTAGCTGGAGCAGATTCATTTTTTGGCTCATCATAATTATACTGATAGTCTGGGTTCGTTGAGTAAACAACACCTATTTTTTTCTTATTCTTTCCCATGCTACTCTGATATTTTTTTGCCTTTCATGGCTTCTTTAATGGTATAATCTAATGCTTTTTCAGCAAATGGTCTTGTGTAAGAATTCAATGCCTCCATACGCTTATTGATTTCGTCTTTGCTCATGTTTCCAATGGATTCTTTCAAAGAAGCCACTAATTTGTTTGTATTATCTAACTCTTCTTTGCTAAGAATCGTTGCATGTTGCTGTAGAAATTTTTCAGACGCTCTGACCACTTGTTGTGCTTCTACTTCTGTAGATCGGAGTGCTTGAATAGCGATATCACTCTCTGCGTGAGTAATAGAATCTATTAGCATCTTAGCCATTTCTTCCTCGCTTATTCCGTATTGAGATTTAATTTCAACGGTTTGATTCACACCCGACCGCAATTCTTTTGCGCGCACTTTTAAGATGCCATCTGCATCTAGAATGAAACTCACTTCTAACTTAGGAATTCCAGCTGCCATAGCGGGAATACCACTTAGGATAAATTCACCTAGCTTGCGATTATGTTCTACTAGGTTTCTTTCTCCTTGATAAACTGCAACCTTTAATTTGGTTTGTCCATCGACTGAGGTGGTATATTCTCTAGCGAGAGAAGCAGGTATTTTAGTGTTTCGTGGAATTATCGTATCCATCAATGATCCAATGGTTTCGATACCCAGAGATAAAGGCGTGACATCAAGTAAAAGCATATCCTTTTGATTGCCTGCTAAGATATCCGCCTGAACAGCTGCTCCAAGTGCGACCACTAGATCTGGATCCACATCATTGTAAACATCTTGAGCAAAATAATCACCAACAGTGGACACAACCAAAGGTACCCGAGTACTTCCGCCAACCATGATTACCCTTTGAATATCCTTCTTTTGCAGGCTTGCATCTTTTAATGCATTTTCGCATGATGCTATGGTTTTTTGAACAAGGCTTCTGATTTCATTTTCAAAAGTCGTTTTGTCAATTGAAATAGGTGTAGGGCCTATGGTACTTTGGTAGCTTTCTGATGTGCTTAATTGTATTTTTGCTCTAGTGGCTTCTAGCCTTAATTTTTGACGGAGACTTGCATCTTTTCTTACTTGTTCTTTTAAAGAAGGATTTTGATTTAACCAATGGTCCATGATTTTTTTATCAAAGTCATCTCCACCCAAAAAACTATCACCATGTGTAGCTAAAACTTCAAAAATTCCATTTTGAATTCTCAATATTGAAATATCAAAAGTGCCTCCTCCCAAGTCATAGATTGCTACAATTTCTTCATTCTCATTTCCTCTTCCGATACCATAGGCCAAGGAGGCAGCTGTTGGTTCATTGACAATTCGAAGTACATCTAATCCAGCTAACTTGCCGGCATCTTTAGTTGCCTGTCTTTGGCTATCATTAAAATAAGCTGGAACCGTAATTACTACTTTACTAATACTTTCTCCGAGATGTTTTTCAACCCTTCTTTTCAATTCTTTCAAAAGTTCGGCGCTCAATTCAATGGGACTATAAAATTTTTCACCCATTTGAATTTTCACCAATTGCTCTTCGCCGCCATCAATGATTTTGTAGGAAATAAATTCTTGAATCTTTTCTAAGTCTTCAAAGGATTTACCCAATAAACGCTTTACAGAAAAAACGGTGCGCTCTGGAGCTTCTTCCAATTTTAATTTAGCTGCTACTCCTGTGAGGATGGATCCGTCTTCAGCAAAATGAACGATGGAAGGCAATAAAGCAGACTTGCCAGATTCATTCTTAATTGCTACAGCTTCTCCGTTTTTGATATATGACACAACGCTATTCGTCGTCCCCAAATCTATACCGACAATGCGTTCAGCGTCTTTAGTAAGTGTTCCTTCTTTTAAATTTATTCCAATTTTTGCCATAGCTAATTACTGCTTATCTTATCTTAAGGTTTACATTTATGCAAACAAAACAGCTATCATTTCAATATGTTTTGAACCTTAATCTATGCTCAAAGATAAAAGACAAAAACTCTTTTTAATTCTTGCTGGGGTTTTTATTACAAATGCCTTAATTGCAGAATTTATTGGAGTCAAGGTGTTTTCAGTAGAGAAATCTTTAGGATTCTCTTCGTTGGATTTTAGTCTCTTAGGGATTGATCATATGGCATTTAATATGTCAGCTGGTGTTTTGCTTTGGCCAGTAGTTTTTGTATTGACAGATGTCATCAATGAATACTTTGGTAAGAAAGGGGTAAGGTTTCTTTCATATATGGCAGTCGCATTAATACTATATGCCTTCATAATGATCTATGTGGCAATCAAATTAGAACCTGCTGATTTTTGGATAAGCTCACACATCGCAGCAGATTTAAGTGAAGTAGAACAATCTTCTATAAAAAGCCAGGTTGGTAATTATAACTATGCATTTAAAATTGTATTTGGTCAAGGGTTGTGGATCATTGTTGGATCCATGGTAGCTTTTCTCCTGGGTCAAATATTAGATGTAATGGTCTTTCATAAAATTAAGAAGTGGACTGGCGAAAAAAAAGTTTGGTTACGAGCAACAGGCTCAACACTCTTTTCTCAGTTCATTGATAGTTTTGTAGTGCTTTTCATTGCCTTTTACATTGGAGCAGGGTGGTCACTCGAGTTATTTTTAGCAGTTGGGCTGGTAAACTATTCTTATAAGTTTTTGATGGCTGTATTGCTAACACCACTTATTTACCTAGCACATTATCTAATTGATAATTATTTAGGCAAGGAATTAGCACAAGAAATGAAAGCTGAAGCAGCTTTATAGCTTCTAGATTATTTGTAAAAATTAATTATTGTTAAGCTGAAATATTACTTACCAAGATCTTCATTGATTGAGTGCAAATAATCTTGGACATTTTTTGCATGATCATCAACTGCTGTATTCAAATGTCCAGATGCTTGAATCACAAATTGATAGAAACTTGTTTCTGTTTTCTTATCGCTTTCATGATCACTGCAATCGGAACATTCGTCCGAATCTACTGCTCTAGTATGAATGTGGTAACTAATAAAGGCTGAGGTGATATTTTCATTTTGAGTAAGTTCTAAATTGTTTGGAATTATTAAACTTTTAGAAAGTTTATGCATGTCAACCAATTCATCTGTATCTAAGCTTTTCTCGATTTCACTGTTAGCATACAAGCTTTCAATGGGCGCCACTGAAACAACACTACTTTCAATATCTATAAAATGATCACTTTGAATGCTTCTTACATTTCCTTTTTTATCTATGACCCATCCTGATAGTGTACTAGTTTCATGATTCAATTGAACTGAAGCAAAAAGGACATCTGTATCAACCGTATTTAAATACATTAGGGTATGGTCGATCTCTTTTATTACAGGAAGTTCTGCTTCTTTCTCACAGGCTATAAGAACTAAAAAACTAAAAAGTAAGCAGAGTTTGGATGCGATATTTCTCATAATATAAAAATTTATTGCTTTAAGATCTTGTATTCCTTAGAGCTTAATTTCGTCTTAAATTACTAAAAAATCATAGTAATACGGCAAGTTGTGGTAGTTAATATTCTTTACCTCTAGACGACTTTTAGAGAGAATTTCAGAACAAAAGTTGAATGACTGCGAAAGTGCTCAATAACTTGCTAACAAAATCTGAGCATAAGCATCAATTTAAGGTCTTGATTATCAATATATAAGCATTCTTTTCAACATATATATAACATTCAATTAATATTTTATTTATATGAAAAAATCATATATAAAAACATTAATGCTAATTTTGCGGCATAAAAATGTAACATTAAAATATGAAACAAACTTTAGTACTCTCATTATGTATGCTTTTTATGTCCTTCTTAGCATATGGACAAAATAGCATATCTGGTACCTTAACGGATGCTACTTCTGGCGACCCAATCATTGGGGCTACAGTAATCGAGCAAGGTACAACTACAGGAACAGTAACAGACTTTAACGGAAGTTTTACACTAGAAACAAATTCTAGCGATGGAAATCTCGTAATCTCATATATCGGTTTTAGATCGATGGTGGTTCCTTTTGGTGGTGCTGCCGGATCTTCAATTGGTAACATAGCGATGAGTACATCTGCAGTTGGATTAGAAGAAGTAGTAGTAACAGGTGTTATGGACATTGTTCAAGATCGTCGTACACCTGTAGCCGTTTCTACAATATCAACAGCAGAAATTCAATCTAAATCAGGAAATGTTGAGTTTCCAGAATTGATGAAAAACACGCCTTCAATTTACGTAGCAAATCAAGCTGGTGGTTTCGGTGATTCTGAAGTTTTTACCAGAGGTTTTGATCAAACTAATACCGCATTCCTTTTAAATGGTCAGCCTATTAACGGAATGGAAGATGGTAAAATGTACTGGTCAAATTGGTCAGGTATGACTGATGTAGCTTCTGCTGTACAAGTACAGAGAGGATTGGGTTCTTCAAAACTTGCAATTTCATCTGTAGGTGGTACAACCAACATTATCATGCGTGCCACTGATAACCAAAAAGGTGGAAGCCTGGGTTTTGTATATGGTAATGATAATTATATCAAAGGAACACTTGCCTACAACACAGGAATGATTAATAACAAATTTGGTGTATCTGTACTATTAACCCACTGGCAAGGTAATGGTTGGGCAGAAGGTACAAAAGGACAAGGGCAGAATTATTTTATTTCTGCTGGATTCAAGCCAAATAACAATCACAACTTTAACTTTTTGGTTACAGGTGCTCCACAATGGCATGATCAAAATTTTGGAAAAAGAATATCTCAATACTATCAAGGTACTGATGAATTGAATCCAAAATTCAACAACAACTTTGGATATCTTAATGATGAGTACTTTTCATTGAGAAGAAATTATTACCACAAGCCAGTTGCAAACCTTAACTGGGAGTGGAATTTAACACCTTCTTCAGGAATCTCAACTGTGCTTTATGGATCATGGGGCCGTGGAGGTGGTTCTGGTGATTTTGGAAATAGAGACAATAGATTTTATACGGATGATGGTTACCTAGATTGGGATGCAGTATATGCGGCAAACCAAGCTGCAAATGGTGAGAAAGAATGGATTGTAAGAAATTCTGTTAACAATCATCAATGGTATGGTTTAGTATCAAATTTCAATACAAAAATTTCGGATAACTTATCTTTTAATTTAGGTGCAGACTTAAGAACATACCATGGTTCTCACTTTAGAGAATTGAGAGATCTTATGGGAGCTCCTGCATTTTCTCAATGGCCAAACGCAAGATTTGGAGCAAGAGAAGTTACCAATACTTTTAAAGCTGATCCTTGGGCTGCAATAAATAACTTTGCTGACCAAGAAGATCAAATCGTTTATTCAAATGATGAGACGATAAGTTATGGCGGACTATTCAGTCAGGTAGAATATCAAACAGAGAAATTTACTTGGTTTGTACAGGGAGCTGTATCTAATCAATCTCATGTAAGATTTGAGCTTTTTAATGAGCCTGAATCTAATGAAACATCTGAGAAAGTTTCAAACTTTGGTTACAATGCAAAAACAGGACTTAGTATTTCTCCAAATGTAAATAATACCTTTTACGTTAACACAGGGTATTACTTACGTCAGCCTTTTCATGATAACATTTACTTGAATTTTTCCAATACAGTAAACCCTGTTACAGTATCTGAGAAAATATTCGGTTTAGAAGGTGGGTATAAATTTTCGAATAGCAGATTCGTAGCTAATCTGAATGCATACAGAACTTCATGGAAAGATAGAACTCAAACTAATACTTTGAACACAGGCTTTACCTTACCTAATGGAGATACTTTATCAACTGAAGGTTTTGAAAATACCATTCAAAATCAATTACATACAGGAATAGAGCTTGATTTAGGAGTGAAACTTACAAATACCCTAAGATTCAATGCCTACACTTCTATTGGTAATTGGGAGTATGATGGCACCATCGATAGCAGATATTTTGATGAAAATAGAGAATTGCTATTTGAACAAAATGGAGCTGATGTCGCTGGAATTAAAGTAGGTGGAGCAGCACAGACTACTTTTGGAGCAGGTATAGATTATAATAATAGAGGATTTAGAATTGGAGCTGATTATAATTTCTATGACAAGTTATATGCTAAGGTATCTGCACCAAATGAATTGCTATTACCTTCATTTGGTATACTAGATATTGGAGCTGCTTATACTTTTGATATCGGATCAAATCTATTGACACTTAGAGCTAATGTCTTTAATGTATTAGATGAGTTATACATCTCAAGAGCAACTTCTGCTTTCGAAGCTGATGCTGATGCAAGTAACAACTGGGAAGGAATCAATAAAGACAACTTCGTTACTTTCGGTAAATTAAGAACTTGGAATGTTGGAGCAAAAATTGGATTTGGAGCAGGTGCAAGTGGACTAGCTGCAGCGACTGCTGCAACAGGTGCCGTTGCAACAGCTAATTTGGATACGGATGGTGATGGTGTGAAAGATGCTAAAGATGCATGTCCTGAAATACCAGGTATCAAAAAATTTGGTGGTTGCCCAAAATCTGCTGAAGATATGGCTGCTGATGCAGCTGCGAAAGCAGAAATGGCAAGAATAGAAGCTGAGAAAAAAGCTGCTGCTGCGGCCGAAGCAAGAGCTAAAAGAGAAATGGAAATGAAAGCTAAAGCTGAAGCGAAAGCTGCAAAAGCTGCTGAAGAAGCTGCTGCTGCGGCTAAAATGAAGGCTGAAGCTGAAGCGAAAGCTGTTGCAGAAGCAGAAGCGAAAGCAAAGGCAGAAGCTGAAGCAAAAGCAAAAGCTGCTGCTAAAACTTCAAGTACTTCAAGATCTAGCTCATCAACTTCTAGATCAACTACTTCGACTTCAACATCTACCAGCAGAACTAGCACAAGTGGATCAAGTACAACGCGTACTGCATCTGGTGCAACGGGTAGAATTATTTCTAGTTCAAGTACCAGTTCATCAAGCTATGGTTCTACGTCAACTTCTAGAGGATATTCTTCTTCTGCAAGTCAGATTAGTTTCAATACTAATTCATGTACGATTAATCCTAGCTCATATGCATACTTAGATAATTTAGCAGAGAATTTGAAGTTTACGAATGTGCCTGTTACAATTGAAGGGCACACAGATGCTTCTGGTGACGCTAATGCAAACCAAACGCTTTCTCAAAGAAGAGCAAATTCTGTAAAAGCTTACCTTGTTAAAAAAGGAATTTCAAGTAGCAGAATTTCAGCAATTGGTTATGGTGAGACTAGACCTATCTCAGATAATGAGACTGAAGCTGGTAAAGCTACAAACCGAAGAGTAGAGGTTATTCAAAATTAATAATCAAAACACTTTAAATATAGAGGCCTCTTTATCTTAAAGAGGCCTTTTTTATTTTTCAGATTCACATATAGGAAAAAAACCTATACATTTTTTAATTATATTTAATTAAAATTCCCTAAACTCTTAAACTAAAATCAAATACATGAAAAGAAAATTTACACTCGTTATTCCTTTATTACTTATGACAATGTTAGCTTATGGGCAATTGGTCATATCTGAAATATCCTATAATCCTGCTGAGTCAGGAGCTGATAGTTTGGAATATATAGAAATAGTCAACGTATCAGGAGGCGACTTAAATCTTAATGGATACACCATGGGAGGTGTAACTTTGACATTTCCTGATACCCTAATTACAGACGGTCAATATGTGGTTGTTTCAGTCAATGCAGCTGCATTATCAACTGTCTTTGGAGCTAATTCCATTCAATGGGAAGAAGGTGGTCTCAGCAATGGGGGAGAAGAAGTTTCTGTCATAGATGATCTAGGAAATATATTAGACGTCGTAACATACGATGATGCTGATCCATGGCCGCTCGAAGCTGATCAAGGAGGTCCTTCATTGGAGCTTTGCGATTTGACAGCCGACAATTCCTTAGGAACTAACTGGAAACCATCTGAAACCGCAACCGGTGTTAACATCAATGGTCTTGATGTTTTTGGATCGCCTGGCTTAGCCAACAGTGTGAGCTGTTCTGGACTTGTGCCAAGTGATACCGTTATTGTAACCAATAATGTTTTTACACCAGCTGATATTACTATTGATATAGGCGAAACAGTTTTTTGGGATAATCAAGAAGGCTTTCATAATGTCAATGGAACTCAAGCAGCTTTCCCTAATAATCCAGAATCCTTTGGAAATGGAAATGCTGCATCAGCACCATGGCAATATACACATACCTTTACCCTTGCTGGTGTTTATGATTATCAATGCGATCCACATGCCGGATTAGGTATGGTAGGAACTGTCACAGTTGTTGATCCAAATACTCCAGTATATACTCCAGTTACCATTGGAGAGGCAAGTATGATAGACGCAAATGGATACCCAGTCTCTAATGGAAATTTAGTAGAAATCACAGGAGTAGTCTATGGCGTTAATATGGGTTCAGGTGTTCAATTCACGGTAATTGACGCTAATAATGATGGAATGGGCGTATTTTCATTTGATGTGGTTTCAGACTATGTAGTCACTGAAGGAGATGAGGTAACCATTCAAGGTTCCATCAATCAATTTAGAGGTTTACTTCAAATTGAACCTGCATCAATTGTCCTTAATTCTTCTGGCAATACTTTATTTGAGCCAACGCTTGTAACAGCCTTAGGAGAAGACACAGAATCACAACTCGTTAGAATAGAAAACCTAACACTAGTTGATGCCAGCCAATGGAGTGGCACCGGTGGTGGAGGTGACAATATCGAAGTAACGAATGGAACAGACTTTTACACTTTAAGATTAGATGCACAAACCAATACTTATGGTTCAACACCTCCGACTGGTCCATTTAATGTAATTGGAATAGGAGGACAATTTGATAATGAAGACCCATTACTTGATGGCTATCAATTGTTGCCTAGATATGTTGAAGACATCATGGAGATCTCATCTACAAATAATCCTTTGGATGAAAATAGTATAAAGATTTTCCCTAATCCTGTAAATGATTTATTGTATTTGCAGTCTGAAGTTGCTTTAGATCGTGTGCACGTCTATAATAGTACAGGGATCTTAATGCATCATTCTGAAAAGACGAATGAAATCAATGTGTCAAGATTGCTTCCTGGCCTATACATGGTTTGTGTAATTTCTGGAAACAGCAATTATACCATACCATTTGTAAAAGAATAATAATTTTTAATAAATAGAAAAAAAGAGCTGCTCAGTTAATCTTTTGAGCAGCTCTTTTTGTTACAATACATATGAAAATCGGTTTAGCATTATCTGGTGGAGGTTCTAGAGGCTTTGTACACACAGGCGTGTTGCAAGCACTAGAAGAAGCAAAAATACAAGCTGATGTAATTTCCGGCACAAGTGCGGGTTCTATCGTGGGTAGTCTATATGCCGCCGATTACCCAGCAAATGAAATCTTCGATATTTTAAATGAAGGGAGTTGGTACCATTTTCTATCTTTTTCGATATCCATAAGAGGCTTAATAAAGCATAATTATTTGTACAATAAGGTCCAGCAATATCTTCCACATGATTCCTTTCAAGAATTAAAAAAGGACTTGTATATCGCTGCCACCAATCTCAACACAGGAAAGGCAAAATATTTTTCGGAAGGATCATTAGCCGATATCATTGTTGCTTCATCATCCATACCATTGGTTTTCGAACCAAAGAAAATTGATAATAATTATTATGTCGATGGAGGACTGGTTTGCAATTTTCCAGTAAAGCCCTTGGTTGATAAATGTGATTTTATCATTGGAGTAAATTTAGTTCCTCAAGTTCAGATCAATAAGAATAGAATGAAAACAGTGAAAGGAGTTGCCGCAAGAGTCTACGACTTGTCTGTATTAAATAACATCATTCCACATAGAGCATTATGTGATATATTGATTGAACCAGAAGACATCCAAAGTTTTAGCAGATTTAAATTTAAAGGCTTTGAAGCGATGAGGGATATAGGTTATAAAGAGACAAAAAAAATGATCCCAATGATCAAAGAGCGGATCGCTGAAAAAGAGCAAAATATAGCAGCGGATTTGATGTGAAATTCTAAAAATCTAAGAAGCTTATTAAGTTAAAATCACAGACTTCTCCTTCGCCTTCTTAATATCCACTTGAATATTTTCCTTTAAAGTCGTAGCGAGTGATAGCCCTACATAATCAACACCAATGGGGAATTGCTTGTGTTGACGATCTACCAATACGGCTACTTCAACTTTTTTAGGAAGCGTCTGTAACAGAGGCTGCATAGCATAAAAAATCGTCCTCCCAGTATTAGCAACGTCATCGACTATGATTACCACTTTGTTTTTCAAATCTTTTTTCTCTAGATCTATTTGAATTTCTGACTCGAGTGGATTAGCAGGATTTAGACTAAGTTTTGCCAAGCTAATAGGAATATCCGTCAATTTTTTCAATTCCTTAATAAGCAGTTTTGCGAAATGCGTTCCGTTATTATTAATACCGGCAAGTATTAAAGACTTTTCACCATAGTTATTTTCTAATATCTCTATGCTGAGACGTCTAATTTTTTGCTCTATTTTAGAATTTTCGAGAATTTTCAAGATGCTTCTTTGCTATTTAAATTATCTTAGTTTTATTAAACGATACGAAGATAAATGATTCAAAGCATTGTTTTCAGCATAGTGACGATTATTGCATTTTATTTTGCCTTCAGGCAATTCATGAAAGTGCGACGTAATATCCTGCTTGGCAAAGAATATGAGATAACAGGTGACAAAGGGAAACGTTGGCAAAACGTAGCTTTAATCGCATTTGGACAAAAGAAAATGTTCAAAAGAGTCATTCCAGCCATCTTGCATTTATGTATTTATGCTGCATTCTTATTTACCACAGTTGAGCTGATAGAAATTCTAATTGACGGCATTTTTGGTCATCACAGATTCTTTGCAGACAAGATTGGTATCCTATACCCAACGATGATTGGGATCATTGAGATTCTTTCATTCTTTGCATTTTTTGCGACACTCGCATTTTTATGGAGGAGAAATCTTTTAAAGATTCCTAGATTCCACAAAGATGAAATGACTGGCTGGCCGAAGTTAGATGGCAATTTAATCCTCATTGGTGAATTGATCTTATTGATTGGTATTACTTGTATGAATGGGACTGATGTGCTACTTCAAGATCTTGATCCTACCCATTTTAAAGATACAGGAACACTTCCGATAAGTTCATGGTTAGGTCCAGCCTTATTTGGTGGATTGTCAGAAGCTGGCTTACATACGGTTGAAAGATTTGGATGGTGGCTTCATGTCTTAGCAGTTTTTGGTTTTTTAAATTATTTGCCAAAATCAAAACATCTACATATCATGCTTGCTTTTCCTAATACCTATTTTGCTCCTTTGGAGTCAAGAGGGAAAATGGAAAATATGCCTGCGATCATGAATGAAGTGAAAAGTATGATGGACGAGTCGGCAGCCATGGAAGAAACTACAGAAGAGTTGCCAAGTTTTGGTGCTAAAGATGTGATGGACTTAAGCTGGAAGAATGTACTAGATGCATACACATGCACAGAATGTGGACGATGCACTGATAATTGTCCCGCTAATATTACAGGCAAAAAACTCTCTCCTCGAAAAATTATGATGGATATAAGAGATAGAGCAGAAGAGATTGGATCCACTTTAGATAAGAATAAGGAAATGACTAAGGAGTCCTATGATGATGGCAAATCATTGTTTGACTTTATCACGAAAGAAGAAATTTATGCCTGTACAAGTTGCCAAGCTTGTGTAGAAGCATGTCCTGTGATGATTAATCCAATGGAGCCAATATTGGCCTTGAGGAGATATGACATTTTAATGGACTCTTCGGGGCCTTCAGATTGGCTTCCGATGTTTAACAGTATTGAAAATAGCGGCTCAGCCTGGACCATTCCAGGTGATAGACACAATTGGGCTAAATCAGAATAGTATGCAAGAGATTCCTACAGTAGAACAATTAGCAGCAAAAGGTGAAAAACCAGAAGTCGTATTTTGGGTAGGTTGCGCTGGTTCCTATGACCCAAGAGCACAAAAAGTAAGCAAAGCATTCGTGAAAATACTTCAAAACTGTGGAGTGTCATTTGCCATCCTTGGCAATGATGAACAGTGTACGGGTGATCCTGCAAGGAGAGCAGGCAATGAGTTTGTTTTTCAGATGACCGCTCAGATGAATATTCAAACATTGGACAATTATGAAATCAAAAACTTGGTTACTGCTTGTCCACATTGCTTCAATACTTTAAAGAATGAATATCCCGAATTAGGTGGCAATTATAATGTCGTGCATCACACCCAATTTATTGAAAAATTAATTGAAGAGGGTAGACTTAAAATAGCTCAAGCAGAGCAAAAGAAAAAAGTTACTTATCATGATAGCTGTTACTTAGGGAGAGTGAATGGAGTCTATGAAGTCCCAAGAAATATCTTGCAGCAGATGAACATCGAATTGAAAGAAATGAAACGATGTGCTTCAAAAGGACTCTGCTGTGGAGCAGGTGGGTCACAGATGTTTAAAGAAGATGAGCCAGGTGATAAGCGTATCAATATTGAACGCGTGGAAGAGGCCATTGAGACTGGAGCTGAAACAATTGCAGTCAATTGTCCGTTTTGTTTAACAATGATGAGTGATGGCGTAAAAGCCAAGGAGCAGCAAGACAGCATTATGGTGCTTGACCTTGCAGAGATGATCGTTGAAAATCAAAAATGGGAATCATAATTCATGGAGCAATTACAATCAAAAAACGAAGTATTTGAAGGTCTATCAAAAGACTCAAAAGTTTGGGTTTATACCATTGATCGTATACTGAGTGCATCTGAGCAAGATTCTATCAATCTTGAATTAAATCAATTCGCTAATGAATGGCAAAGTCATGGCCTCAATTTGCAAGCTAGGGCGCAAATCGTAGATGAACGATTTATCATTTTAATGGTAGATGAGACTGCTCAAGGAGCATCAGGTTGCTCTATTGATTCGAGTGTGCGGTTCATAACGCAACTTGGAGAAAAATGGAATTTTGATCCCTTCAACAGAATGTTGGTTGCAGTAAAAGAAGCAGAAAAGGTGCAGCTTTATCCCATGACTAAGTTTAAAGAACTTTGGAAAATTGATGCTATCAATGAGGAGAGCTTGGTCATCAATACCTTAGTGAAAAACAAATCAGACTTTGATGATTCTTGGTGTGCGCCTATAAAAGACTCTTGGCACAAGAGAATGTTGAACTAATCGATAAAAAAAGCCCTTCTATAGATTGATATTTCATTTTAAATTAATTTATCTCAAATTAAACGAAAAGATTATATGCTAAAACGAGTCAAAAAATGGTTGGGGATAGAAGGGGTCAAATTGGAGTTGTCTGTACCTGAGGAACTTGATCTTGGAGCTGAAAGTATTGATGGTTCCATTTATTTTAGTTCAATGCAAGACCAAGTTGTCACAGAGATTAAAGTCTTTATGATCGAAAAATACTATCGAGGACGAAAATCTTCTAAATTGATTGATGAATATCAATTAGGAGAAATAGCCATGCTCGAAGAAATTGAGATACCTGCTAATGAAATTATTGAGATTAAATTCAACTTACCATTCTCTGTGATGCAATCTGAAATGGATGAATTAGGCAGTAAGAATTTTCTATTCAAAGGACTGGTTGCCACTGCCAAAAAAATTAAAGGTGTTAAGTCAGAATATAAAATATTAGCTGAAGCAAATGTCAAAGGAACCGCACTTTCACCCTTTGATTCAAAAATTTTAAGCTTAGCTTAATTATCGCCCTTATCCAAAGACTTTAATATTTCTTCATCCGTTTTGCCTAAATTTTTGAGTAAAAATTCAGTGTCGTCTGCAAAATCATGAGAAGGATATTTAGCTAAAAAAGTATCATACAATTCTTTAGCTTTTTCATGTTCATTTAAATCATCATCATAAGTAAATGCCTTTAGGAAAAGTGCTTGAGCTGCTTTTTCATGATTAGGATATTCTGTGATAATCCTTTCATAGAGGCCCAAAGCTTTTGGGATTTGTCTGATACTTCTTGCCGTTTCAGCTGCCCTGTGCAATAGGACGGGTGCATCCGCTATGCTTTTATTTTTATTGACAAAAACCTCTGTTTGCGAAATAAATTGATTGGCCAAGGCATTATTAATTCTCCCTGTAGTAGTGTCATATACGGATTGTCCAAGCGCTTGCAATTCTGCTACACTATTGATGACCGGGACATTTTGAACAGTCTTATCTGATCCTGATTTAGTATTTTCCGTCTTGCATGAAGCAAGTACAAATATCAATAATAGGAAAGAAAAATATCTCATGCTTTCTAAATTTGTATAAATGTAATCTTTATACAAAAACTTTTAAAACCTTTTAGAGTTTAAGATATATGAATGACAAGCTAACGATCTTTTGGCATCGAAGAGATTTGAGATTACATGATAATGCAGGTGCCTATCACGCTCTCAAATCAAATTTTCCGGTGTTGTCATTATTTATTTTTGATAAGAATATACTTGACAAATTAAGCGATAAATCAGACGCTCGTGTTCATTTTATTCATCAAGCAATTACTGATCTTTCGCAGGAATTATCGGCACTGGGGTCTACCCTAATTGTGAAATATGGGAGTCCTCAAAAAGTGTGGGAAGAACTCATAAAGGAGTATCCGATAGCAAGCGTAATTACTAATAAAGATTATGAACCTTATGCATTAGAACGGGACAATGATATCCAAGCAATTTTGCAAAAGCAAGATATCTCTTTCAAGAGTTTTAAGGATCATGTAATCTTTGAAAAAGATGAAGTGCTGAAAGATGATGGCAACCCTTATACAGTTTTCACACCATATAAAAGGAAATGGCTCACCAAATTAGAATCTGAATGGATGCAGGGAACTCCATTTTATTTTAAATCCTATCCAAACAAAAAGTATTTCAAAAATTATGCACAAGTTGAAGCCTTGCCAATCCCTCACTTAAAAGATATGGGTTTTACTGAAAGTGTGCAGGAGTTTCCAAGCACTGATGTAAAACAAGCTCTGATCAAGAATTACGAAAATGAAAGAAATTTTCCGGGTATAAAAGGTACCTCAAGACTGGGAATCCATTTTAGGTTTGGAACGATTAGTATCAGAGAAAAGGCATTGAAAGCAAGATCTCTAAGTTCTGTTTATTTAAGCGAATTAATTTGGAGGGATTTTTATTCCATGATTCTTTCTCATTTTCCGCATGTGGTCAAAAACGCTTTTCGAGCAAAATATGAATACATCCCATGGAGGGATGCACCTGAAGACTTTCAAAAGTGGTGTGTAGGGAAAACGGGTTACCCAATTGTGGATGCAGGCATGCGAGAACTCAATGAAACAGGCT
Organism: uncultured Saprospiraceae bacterium; assembly: GCA_937961455.1. GTDB lineage: Bacteria > Bacteroidota > Bacteroidia > Chitinophagales > Saprospiraceae > CALGNN01. The sequence continues at coordinate 21,321 of CALGNN010000039.1, read as the reverse complement.
TTATGCATAACAGGGTACGAATGGTAGTGGCAAGTTTTCTAACGAAACATTTACTCATTGATTGGCGTTTGGGTGAAGCATATTTTGCGGAAAAATTATTGGACTTTGATCTAGCGAGTAACAATGGTGGCTGGCAATGGGCGGCAGGCTGTGGCACAGATGCTGCACCTTATTTCAGAATATTTAATCCGGAATCTCAACAAAAGAAATTTGATAAAGACTTACAATACATTAAGAAGTGGGTCCCAGAATTAGACACAGATGCTTATCCGAAGCCGATGGTTGATCATAAGTATGCCAGAGAACGATGCTTGAGTACTTATAAAGCAGCCTTAGCCAACGCGACTTAAGCCAAGGCATCTATCTTTTCAATCAACCATTCTTTACTTGCAACATTCTTTGTATCACCAACTTCATTTTTGAGTTTGCCTATACCCTTTTTATCATTGGGCTGCAGTTTGGTGAGTTTTCTGGTGAGTTTAATTAGGTTAGAATAGTTACTTCTTCTTTGCTCTGGTATCGTCGTTTTATGCCTATTCAAAAAGGCACCAAAACTATCGAAGAGTGCATAGAGTGGATCGATTTCGTCCATTTCATAATAAGAAGCTAAGAGTAATACTTTTGATCCTAAATCATAGAATATGTCATTAAAGTCCACCTCTCTTAATTGGATAATGGTTTTTTCAAAATCCTTCTGATAGAAATAGAGTCGAGCGAGATTGAAATTCACAGCATTCTCTCTTAGATCAGGGTGGATCTTTTCTTTGTATTGTTCAATGAAAGCTTTGGTCCATTCAAATTTGCCAGAACGCAATCCGATGAAACAAATGTTTCTGAAGTTTGAAGGAGATAAATTATTGGCTTCAAAGAGTACTTCTTTATGCAGTGAATCTTCATAGAGCATCAAAAGTTGCTCTACGAATTGGGCACTTCCTTGATTTACTTTTTTGATACAATAACTAAAAGCAGCCTCGTAGATTCCCTTTGCCTCATCAAGGGGGAAATTGTCAATGTATTTTGAAATGGATTCTTTTAATTTGAAAAAATTATCCTCGTTTTCAGAGTCAATAAGCGTCAAATATATCTGATAATAAATCGCAATAGGAGGAATAGATTCATAATCAATTTTTTCTACTTGCTTGATGATATCATCAATGAAAAGCAATTCAATGTCGTGTCGAATAATATTCCTCCAACTCAATATGGTGCAATGGTATCTTAGTTTCTCAGCTAAAAAAAACATATCCAGATTGTTTGCAATTTCTTTTACGTTGAAAGCACTCAATTCAGATTTTGAAAGTCTTTTTCTTTCAAACTCAGATACCATACTGAACTCATTTTTTTCAATTTGGTATTGATGAAAGTAAAAATTAGCTGATTGGTCAGTTTGTTGATTAGATAATCGTTTCGCCGTACTTAAACTTGAATTGTAGAGATTTTTAAGGTTCTTTTCCTTTACGCCTTGCAACAATAGACTTGCCTTATTTAACGGTGATTTTTCAAACTCTTCATAAATGATGAAGCTTTCAAAAAGCTTGAGGGTGTCAGATAAAAGCTTTCTGTACTTAACATCACTAAACTTTTTGTCTGGATAAATCTTTTCCCAAATACTTGTTTTTTCATGCTCTTTTTGTGAATCTGAGTCAGATTTAATGCTTTTTATAAAATATTCAGTTAAATCAATAATAGCTTTACTCTTGTTGAAATAGGGAGAATTTGCAAATTTTTGAAAACGATTAAGCTCATAAATAGACAATTCGGATAAAGCTCTATATATTTTTGTTTGTTTCAAATGATAAAAATTCAGCTATTAATTAGTAATTATTAAAGATATATATGATATTTATAATATATTAAAAAGCTTTATTTATAGCCCTTTATAAATTAAATACTTATTTAATGTTTTCACAAGTTTTATTAAACAAATATTTAACACTTTACATTAAATTAAGATCAATTTATTAACTAATTTTATAGTGTATTAACACGATTGTAATTCAATCAATTAATGAAACCACCTGTTCTGAAATACTTAAGCTTTACGCTGATTTTCAGCTTGTTGTCTGTTGTGTCTTTCGCACAGTCTAATCCTGTATTTCAAGAATTTACCATTTTAAAAGATTCATCGTTTGAAATGACCCTTGAGTCAAATCCCTCTGCAATCGTTATTGATCATCTCGATCACGGTTGGGCGGATTTCTCGCTTTCTTTTGAAAGCAGTGGCACCTATTCTTTGTCTTACACACCACCGGCTGGTTTCACAGGTGAAGATGAACTCACAGTTGAATACAAAGGCGAAAGCCTATTTCCAGGTTTTTGGCCTCCTAGATATACCAAGATTAAATTCAAAGTTGTAGAGTCCATCATATATACGGAATCTGATTATGCGAATATGAATGTGAATGGAGGGACACTTGTTTTGGATCCTCTAGCCAATGATTCAGGAACGCATGAGCCATTGAATATTATTAGCTTGCCATTGGTCACAAATGGTGAAGCGATTGTATATCCGGATAATACGGTAGCCTTTACTGTCAAGCCTGATTTTGAAGGGATGGCCTATGTCAAGTATGTAGTTGAAGATTCTTTGGGTACAAAAGAAACAGGAAATATAAGTATCTGTGTGGTGGACAATAGCAATATCGAAAGCCATGATACCATCAGGATTGCAACGACCAATACCAATCCGGCAACTGTGATGTTGCCATTAAATGGTTTTTACGTTGATCCGAATAATGAACCTAGTATGGGTTCTGTATCTTTTATTGGTTCTGATGTGATGGAATATACTCCTGATTTTTTGAGTGATGGAGATGATACCTTTGTCTTACTAAAATCAAATGGTTCTTACAGTAGGACAGTGATAGTAAATGTAATTTTTATTCCAGAACCAAATAATCTTGTTGTAGATGATTATGTCTACACCGCAAAGAATACACCTATATCATTCAATGTTCAAGAAAATGATATTCAGGATAATTTTGACATTGCCGATTGGACGATGGCTCCAGAATTAGAGTACCTAGGAGACGGTGATTTTATCTATACACCAGCTCAAGACTTTACTGGACCTCAACAATTTTCATATACGGTAGCGAATACATTCTATACTGAGGTAGGGTATATCTATGTAAATGTAGACAACTTTGATCCAGAAGATGTAGATACCTACATTCTGCAGACTCCAAAGAATACGCCTCTAGTAATTAACTATGATATTCCACTTTCTAATTTTGACTTCAATGTAATTGAATCTGGAAGTTTAGGGAATTTAATTTCTCACGACGGGCATGATACGATTAGTGTTGGATGTGATAAGATCAATGGGTACAATTTGGCTGTTTATTATCCAGATTCTAACAATGTTGGAATTGATAATCTGGAGTTAGAATATTGTCCTCCTGGAGATAGCTGTGTTAGTATTGATATTGAAATTGAAATTCTAGATCTAGGACTTGATTCCATATGTTTTTGTGTGGATGATTGTGTATGGGCAGGTGATACTGATGGTGATGGGAGAGTTTCTGTAAAGGATTTACTTCCCATTGGTTACTATATTGGAGAAACTGGACCTGAAAGAGAACATGCATACATGCCAGAGTGGTTTGGTCAAGAATGCGATGATTGGGGAGATTACCAAGTTCAAAATTCAGAGAATTTAAAGCATATTGATACTGATGGCGACGGAATAGTAACAGCTAGTGATTCCAATGCAATTGTAGGCTTCTATGATAGATTTCATACACTTGTAGCGCCAATTGACTTAGTTCCCACAGAATTTCCTTTTGCATTTATACCACATCAAGATAGTGTAGATATAGGGGATTGGTTGTTCATTGATGTTGCTATAGGTAATGCGCAATACCCAACGATTGATATTCATGGTTTAGCATTTGCACTTAATTTACCACCTGAAGCAATAGATTCAACTTCTCTGTTTATTGACTATCACGATGATTGTTGGTTTACTAATAATTCTTCAACAATTGAGATTGCACAACAACCCGTTGCTGGAAGACTAGAAACTGCTTATACCAGAACTACCGGTTTTAATGTTTCAGGAGCAGGTGTAATTGCCACCTTCGGTTTCATAGTAACTGATGAGTTAGATGGCTTTAGATCTGATGGTATATATCCGCTGCATATGAATCTTTCAGATGGAATTGGAATGGACGGTAAAGGACAAAATGTAGCGATACCTGGAGCTACAACAACTGTTTTTGTAAATCTTAATAAGAAGAAAAAATCACTCAGTGATGCTGATTTAAATGTTTTCCCTAATCCAACTACAGGTCAATTCAACATGTATCTTAATGGTGATCACGAGATAACATCATACGAAGTATACACATTAATGGGTACGAAGATTACAGAACGCCAAATTCCTGCATCTAACGAAGTGCGAGCTGATCTTTCTGCAATGGAAAGCGGTATGTACCTTATCAAAATAAATACAACAGACAGACCTATTGTCAAGAAGGTTGAAGTAATTCATTAAGGTTTTTGGTATTTAGCTTTTTAGGTGTTTAGCTTTTTAGCCTTTTAGCTGATTGGGTATTTAGCTGTTTAGCTATTTGGGTAATTAGCATTTAGTTTTTCTTCTAGGCTAATTTGTTTTTTAGATAATGATCAGCTATCTGCCAAACAGTCAAACAGCCAAACAGCCAAACAGCTAAACCTTATTTTTCAAGGCAGTTAGCATTTTCTTAATAGCGACGATTTGCTCCTTCAACATGGTGTAAGTTGATTCTTCCAAATACTTTAATTCGAAAGAGAGGAATAGCAGATATTCTACTTCCGAAGCAGACCCTGAAGAAATGACTAAATATCTTTTAAATTCTTTTTGAGAAAACCTACCACAGCCTTCGGCAATATTCGTTGGTATTGATACGGCCGCTCTTGTTAGCTGAGAACTTATACCATACATTTCTGATTTAGGGAATTGAGCAATCTGCTTGTAAACATCTATTACCAATTCATGGGCATAGCGCCATACTTTCAATGACTTGTAATCTCTCATATTTAGTTAGTTTTAGTTTCTTTTTAGCAATACAGCTATTTAGCACTTTAGCTTCTTAGGTGTTTTGCACTTTTGGTTTTTCTTCCAGACAAATTTAGTTTTTATCTAAAGACCCCTATCTACCAAACAGCCAAACAGCCAAACAGCCAAACAGCCAAACAGCTAAAAGGCTATACAGCCAAACAGCCAAACAGCCAAACAGCCAAAAAGCTAAAAAGCTAAAAAGCCAAAAAGCTAAGTAGCCAATCTACAACCTCTTACTATTGATGATATTCAGTAATTCTTCTCGATAATTCTTACCTATAGGAATGTGTTTTGCTTTCCCTTTTTCAATAAGTTCTACCATGTTGCCTTCAATCGCTTTAATTTTATCTATTCCAACGATATAGCTACGGTGAACCCTTTTGAATAAGTTTTGTGGCAATTTTGATTCAAGGCTCTTCATGGTTTGTAAGGTGATCACTCTACCTTCTTCCATTCTAATGATGACATAGTCTTTGAGCCCTTCAATATATAATATGTCTGAGTATTTCACTTTGACCAATTTCTTATCAGCTTTTACAAAAAAGAAATCATTGTCATCTCCGTCATCATTTTTTCGGTCCGATTGAGACGTTTTATCTAGGACTTTATTAGTAGCTTTTATAAAACGGTCTAAGGAAATAGGCTTCAATAAGTAATCCACAGCATCCAATTCAAAACCTTCAATTGCATAGTCCGGATGAGCTGTAGTAAAAATGATCATTGGAGATTGCGTCAGCGATTTTGCAAATTCAATTCCTGAGATTTCTGGCATTTGAATATCGAGGAAAATCAAAGCAATATCATGTTCTTTCATGACTTGATTGGCTTCTAATGCATTATTACATCTTGCAACCAATTCTAATTCTGGTATTTTAGAAATATGTGATTCTAAAATGTCAAGTGCTAATGGTTCATCGTCAACGATTATTGTTTTGATCATGCTAGTTTAATTTTAAAGTTAAGAACACGGAATAGCTATTTGGATTAGATTGTATATCTAAATTATGAGCATTAGGATAAATTAGTTCAAGCCTGCGTCTTACATTGACCAATCCGATTCCTCCACTCATTAAATTTCGTTGGGGCAGGGTATCAGGCTTACTATTTTTTATATTAAATTGAAGGGTATCACCTTCTAGTTTGATGTTTAGGTCGACAAAAGACTTACCGATTTGACTTTTAAGACCATGCTTGAAGCTGTTTTCTAAAAAAGGAATGAATATCAATGGGGCAATTTTGTAATCGTCAATCTCACCAGTGAGCTCATATGAAATTTTGGTTTGATGTCCTTGCCGCAAACGTTCAAGATCTAGATAATTGGATAGATAATTTATTTCTTTAGATAGTGGAACATATTTTTCATTGCATTCGTACAACATGTATCGCATCATCTCAGATAATTTCACTACAATCTCAGGAGCCTTATCAGATTTTTTTAAGGTTAGTGCATATAAATTATTGAGTGTGTTGAATAAAAAATGTGGGTTGATCTGACTTCTCAAAAACCTCAATTCTGTTTGGAAATTTTCGGCCATTAATTCCTTTCGGTCTCTTTCATGCTTCAGCCAATCATTCAACATTTTAAAAATAGTAGAAGCTCCAGCTGCAAAAAATCCCGTAAGGAAAACCCATACTCGATTATCTATAATGTTATTTTGAGTTTCAGGATAATTGGCATAAATAAAATATAGTACCAAAGTCTTTATTGGGGTAAGTACCAAGGCTAATATCAACAAAAGACCTGTGTAAATGAGGAAGGTTCTTTGTTTTAAAAACCTAGGAATAAGGAATATTAAATTGAAATATACAATTGCGATGTAAAAAATAATATTGACGGTTTCTTTGAGCATTCTGAAGCCCAATCCGAATTTTTCATCGTCAATAATGATAAAAATCACATATAGGGTTGTCCAAAAAAAGATATGGTGAAGACGACTATCTTTTATCCAAGCAAAAGACTCGGGAACAACTGCTAATTTTTCTGTTACATTCATCAATTGACCAAAGAAAAGATAATATTCAAAGCTTCACTTAACATATTAGATAAAAGTAAGCTTAATATAGATTAATACTATGAATTATGGAATGTGATGCCAAAAGCATTTAATATATTTGGGTGCAACTTTATTCAATGTTATGCATTGTATTGGTGTCAAAACGAAATAGCAAGATGGCTTATAAAAAAATTGAAACTTACGACGAAGAAATCACGGACCATTTAAAGAATCTTTATAAAGATATTCTTGTGAAAGTGGGGGAAGACCCACTTCGTGATGGATTAATCAAAACTCCTGAAAGAGCTTCGAAAGCAATACAATTCCTCACGCAAGGATATGAATTGAATGCAAAACAAATATTAGAGGGCGCCTTATTCGAAGAAGATTATAGTGAGATGGTAATCGTAAAGGACATAGAATTATTTTCTTTATGCGAACATCATATCCTACCATTTTTTGGAAAAGCGCATATCGCCTATATTCCAAACGGTAAAATAGTCGGTTTGAGTAAACTACCACGAATTGTCGACGTATTCTCTAGAAGATTGCAGGTTCAGGAGCGATTGACTGATCAAATAGTTGAATCCATACATGAAACCCTAAATCCTCTTGGAGTTGCCGTTGTAATTGAAGCGCAGCACCTATGCATGATGATGAGAGGGGTGCAAAAGCAAAATAGTGCTACGACTACTTCCGCTTTCCGAGGAGAATTTAGAAATGTTGAAACTCGAACGGAATTCTTAAATTTAATAGGATCAAAATTAATGTAATCCATGGCAGTATATATTTTTCCAGGACAAGGTTCGCAAGCAGTAGGGATGGGAAAAGATACATATGATTCATCCGATCAAGCCAAAGACTTATTTGATAAAGCGAATGAGATTTTAGGTTTTGACATTATGAGTATTATGTTTGAAGGGAGTGAAGAACAGCTTAAAGAAACAAAAGTTACCCAACCAGCCATCTTCATCAATTCTGTTGTAAGGTTTTTGACGGCAACTATTGATCCTGCACCCACTGCAGTAGCAGGACATTCCTTAGGTGAACTCAGTGCATTAGTTGCAAATCAATGTCTTGATTTTAATGATGCCCTTCTTTTAGTTCAAGAACGCGCTTTAGCAATGCAAGAAGCATGTGATCTTACCAAAGGAACTATGGCGGCAGTCTTAGGTATGGAAGATGAAGATGTCGAAAAGCTGAGTAAGGAAATTGATGAGGTAGTAGTTGCTGCGAATTACAATTGCCCAGGTCAATTGGTTATTTCTGGTTCATTGGAAGGTGTTGAAAAATTATCAGCAGCTTGTGCTGAGGCAGGAGCAAGACGCGTCGTTCCTTTGAAAGTAGGAGGAGCTTTTCATTCGCCATTGATGCAGCCTGCTCGAGAAAGACTAGCTAAAAAAATTGAGTCTACTCAGTTTAATGTGCCGCTCTATCCAATTTATCAAAATTTTGATGCCAAAGCTCATAAGGATCCGAATCAAATAAAGCAAAATTTAATCGAACAACTGACTGCTCCGGTAAAGTGGAGACAAAGTGTGATGCAGATGATTGCAGATGGCGAACAAAGTTTTATAGAAGTGGGAGGTAGGGTACTTTCATCCTTGGTCAAAAAAACAGATCGTTCAATTGAAACTATGTCAATCTAAGTAATGGCGGATAATAAATTAGACACAGGAACCATTCTTTTATCTGAGCCTTTTATGTTGGATCCAAATTTCAAAAGGTCTGCTGTATTAATAACGGAATACCAAGGGCCAAAAGGTACAGTAGGTTTTATTTTGAATAAGCCTTTAAAGATGAAGATTGAGAGTTTAATCGCAAGCTTCCCTGATTTTGATTCAGAAGTCTTTTTTGGAGGACCTGTTGCAACCGATACCATTCACTTTGTCCATAATGTAGGAGACCTGATAGATGAAAGTGTGAAAATAGCAAGAGGGGTATATTGGGGAGGTGATTTTGAAAAATTAAAAATTCTTGCAAAAGAAAAAGTAATCAAGCCTAATAACATCAAATTTTTTGTGGGATATTCTGGTTGGTCGCCTGGTCAATTGGAAGAAGAAATGAGCACGGGATCTTGGGTCCTTGCTGAGAGTGATCCGAATTATGTATTTAAATCAAAACCTACAGATCTTTGGAAAGCTATCATGAGTAGAAAAGGAGATGCTTATGGAGTGATTGGGCAAATGCCGGAAAATCCAAATTACAATTAACGAAAGTTCTTAGTTGAGTTAGGGGCAAAAAAAAAGCTAGAGCTACTACTTTAGCAACTCCAGCATGTCTCACCCCTTTATAATAATCTTTATAGACTCGAGGTCATATATATCTTTAGAAAATAAAATTAAAGGGAACACTGTGTTGATTAAGAATAGAGAAGGTCCCCTTTAAAATACTTTACTACTATGATTTCAATTTTTGATTAGCTATGCATTTCATAACTACAGTATAAATATCGGGCTTTTGATTTCTAAAAGAACCAAGGTAAACACCCATTTTTTACTTAGGGTTTTCCCTTCATCTTTTCTGGTTAAAAAAGCTAGAGCTACTACTTTAGTAACTCCAGCATGTCTCACCCCTTTATAATACTCTTTTGACCATATGGTCTGTATCTTGATCATTAAGGAAAAAGGAACTCGAAGATGAGAATCACCAAGTTCCATTATAGTTTTACTACTATGAATACTTTCTTTAATGAGTTTATTTCAATTTATCTACTTACTCTTTTAATAAGTATACTACAAATATGAGCTAAAATTTTCGTCTGTACAATGTGGTAAACACCCATTTTTTGTACTAGGGTTTTCCCTTACTGCACTATTATCTTTTTGAAAAGATAAGTTTTGCCATTAGAAAACCTGAAATAATAAATACCTCTTTTTAGATTCTTTATATCTACTTCAATCTTGTTTGATTCAACAAAATTGTAAGGTAAGCTCACATCTAATAATTCACCATCAGTATCAAGTATCCGTACCTCTACTTCCTCCGTTTCTTGGAGCAGATCGGAAGTGATAGCTATAACGCCAATATCGAATATTGGGGTTACACTTATGTTCCTTTTCGGATTTGTTTTTACTTGCAGTGACATAGAACAAAATTAAGTCGCTAAGCCACCAAAAACATCGGGGTTATCCATGAAAAATAAATAAGGGTTTTTCTGCGAGCGATTAGAATTTCGACTGAAAGTGATTGCTATTAAACAGCTTCTTGCACTAAGGGAATGATAATCATAGTTGATGTTCCTTCATTTTCTACAGAATGGATACTTAATTCTCCTTTTAAATAATTAACTCTGCTTGAAATATTGCCTGTTCCCATTCCTCGCTTTACTTTTCCAACATCAAATCCAATACCATCATCTTCTACTAATAGAGAAATTTCATCCTCCTTCTGATTGATTTCTATGAGAATTTCACTTGCTTTTGCATGCTTGATAGAATTATTTAATAGTTCTTGAATAATTCTGTAAATGGTTAAACTCAATCCAATGTCTATTTCATCATCAATGCCAAAATGCTGAAATACAATATTTGGACCATTGGGAGAATTGACCCTGTTGATCAAATCAGTGATAGAAGAAGTCAAGCCCAGTTTGGCAAGCGAGCCTGGAGTCATATTGTTTGAAATAACTCTAATCTCTTGACAAGCAATATCAATCAATTCATTGGCTTTCTGATACTCATAAAGCTTTTTAACGGTTTTATTCTTACTCTGTATGCTATCAAAGTGTAATTTTATTGTTGACATCAGACCACCAAGACTGTCATGTAAGTCTTGTGCAATGCGCTCCCTTTCGGCTTCTTGTCCATTAATCATGGAATGCATAGATTCGATCTTTAAGTTGTTCTCAAGTTCATTAATTTTCTGCTTAGAAATTTCTTCCTTTTGAGATTGGATGATGGTAGTTGTATGGATTTTTTCTTGAAAGAATCTGATGATAAAATAAGTCCCAATCAAAAGAATCACAGATCCAATAGAAAGTGCATAAGTCAATATTTTTTGCATTTCACTGCGCTGTGCTTGTTGATATAAATTTTCTTGAGCCTCTAAATTTTCCTCTTGTATTTCATAGCTCCGACTTAGAATGTTATTTCTAGATTGGAGGGTCTTTATTTCTTTTTTGTGAAGTTGCTTGTCATTTAGGATATACTCTTTATAGCTCTCTACAGCTAATTCATAATTTCCAAGAATTTCATAACAATTAGCAAATTGTCCTTCCATATCCTTGATCAATTGAAAATCACTAGGGAAATTTGTTTTTAAACGATCTAGAAAAGGAATAGCCAAATTGCAACTGCCTTCCATGGAGAAAATACTAGCAATACACAGCAATTGAATATTTTTAAAATCTTCTTGAACATTGCTATTAATCTCATACTCGTCTTTAAGCATCTTCACTGGAATGAGATCGTCTTTTTTATTCAACAAATATTTTTTAGTAACAATATGAAGTTTGGAGATAATAGAGTCTTGTATATCATCATTGATGTCGAAGGCCTCATTAATTTTGCCAATGGCGCTTTCAAGGTCATCATTGATGATATCAATATTTGCTAGGAGATGAATAATTTGCCCCTTTTTTCTCCTTTGGAGACTGGAAGAATTATCAAGTAGATTTAAAGCTTCTTCATAATGCATTTTCGCATCTGAGTAATTATTTAGGTAACTATAAATATTAGCTAAATCATAGTGAGCTTCTGCTCTGGAAAAATCTAAATTTCTATAAGTTTTATAGATATCAATTGCTCTACTCAAATCATTAATTGCGGTTTTGACTCGAGCAAAATATTCAAATTCCTTTAATGCTTTTGCATGGTAAGCTTTAGCTAATTCTTGATAGGCACCTCTTGACTCTGCGCTAGCGACAATTGACTTCATTCGAGCGATTTCTGCATAAGGTGTTTGGCCTTGAGCCTCAAAAGCTAATATTGTAAAAAGGAATAAGATGAAAATTCGCATGAAAGCCATGACCAGCTATTGCTCTACAGTAAGTAATTGATTTTCGATCGCCACTCTTACTAAGCCAGCTGTATTACGCACATTGAGTTTGGTTAGCAAACTTCTTCTATGGGATTCGACAGTTTTCAAACTGATGAACAGTTGATCAGCAATTTCTTGGGTTGTAAACTCTTTTACAATGAGGTCTAATACTTCTTGTTCTCTTCTAGATATTTTTGGAAGGTTCTCATTCTTGGCACCTTCTTTCTTTTTAGAAGGAGAAACCAAACTCTTCATGATAGTTTGTGTGACATCTTTACTGAAATATGATTCTCCTTGTGCCACTCTTTTGATGGCGTTGATGAGTTCGTTTTTTCCTGTATTTTTTAGAATGTAGCCAAGCGCACCAAACTTTAAAATTTCAGTAACAAAACTCTCTTCATTATGCATGGTTAAAGCCAACACTTTTACATTAGAAGAAATCTCTCCAAGTTTTTTACAAACATCAATTCCATTCATGATAGGAAGATTGACATCTAGTAATAGAACATCAACATCTTCTTTTTCTAAAAAAGGAAAAATAGCAGCTCCATCGTAGCACTTGCCTACGACTTTCAATTCTTTCTGATCTGCAAGAATAGATTCAATTCCATCTGCAAACATGGTATGATCATCAGCTACTAAGATTTTTATCATAAACTATTTTTTTTCAGCTTTTTGATTCCAAACAATGTGATAGTCTTGATTCTTTTGTCCGTCCAAAATAAATGTACTGATTTTTTCAGTGTGTAATTTAGGGTATTGAGTTTTAAGTTTGTCTTTTTCAGACGCGTCTAATATTAATACCAACGGTTCATTCCGAGCTAAAGTATTTAAAATATCTTCAAAGTTATAGCTTGTACTATAGTTTATAAATTTTTCGGAAATATAAAAAGGGAGTGAGGGAATTTTGCCGGCTGAGTTTTGAATCACAACCAATGTGTTTGGGTCGAGCTTTTGTTCAAGCATTATGGGTAAGGTCCTTGGAGCTTCTATTTTAGTTTTAAGTTTGTTCATGACAGGGCCCCACATGAGTATTAAAAAAATAAAAGACGAACTAAAGATTGCAGCAGACGCATTGAAGAATGATTTATTCTGCCAATAATATTGGTAGTAGCAAAGTCCAACACCCAAAATCATTATTGCTGATGCCAGTATTTGAGCTGGAATAATACGCCCATCATTAAAGCTTGCCGAAAAGTATAATAATCCGACAGCAGCAGCAACTATGATCAAAAAATGTATAATAGAAGCTATTTTATTTCTTATACTACTTCCAAATCCATTAGTGTCAAATTGTAAAATGCTTTTGGCCATTAAAATGGCAAGGGCAGGTAGGGCAGGTACAATATAGGCAGGCAGTTTACTCGACAAAAGTTCATAGGCAAGCCATCCAGCAATAAACCAAAAACCGATAATTCGATATTCTGTGCTCTTCGTAAAAAATGCTTGAACAACTGCGAGTAAGACGAATGGCAAAAGATATATATGCTCTAATAAAAAACTAACTAAGTAATAGCCAGGAGGGCCTGTTTGTCCATACACACTTGATCCTACTCTGCTGAAGGTATACCAGTCAACTAACCAACTGATGAATACACCATCATCTCTTTGCCAAGCTAAGCAAACCCACAAGGCTAAGGGGATAATAGATAAGGGTGCAAATATCCAAGGTTTAAGTCGAAGGATGTTATATCTATCTTTTTGAAAGATTAAAATAAGTAACCCAAAGGCACCTGTGAATAATAAAACCGTTGGTCCTTTTTGTAGCATAGCCAATGATAAGGATAGCCAAAAAATAAGCATCCACTTGGTGCTCTTCTTTCTCATGATCCATAATATGGCTATACCACATACTGTGCTAAAGAATAATACACCGGCATCCGTAACTGCCATCTTTCCTAAGCTAAATACTAATAAATTGCTCGATAATATAAGGCCTGATAAAACACCCATTCGTTCGCTGAAAAGTTGAGCAACATTTTTATACAAAAGGTACACTGTGCTCCAAATCAAGATCACCACAGGCAATCGTGTCATGAATTCACCAATACCACCTAGGAGGTAGCAGAATGCAATCATCCAAAAATGAAGAGGTGTCTTACGATGAGGGTCAGACCAATCAAATTGTGGAATGAGCCAATCACCTGACTGCAGCATGGTCTTTGCGAAACCCGCATATGCTGCCTCATCTTGATTCCATAGAGGAACTGAACCATTATTTAGGATTAACACAAAAGCAAATAAACAAAGAAAAACTGCCGGCTTGAAAATGTGCTTTAAGAATCCCATTTTCGCAATTGATTTAGAATGGCCTTTAAATCCTTTGGCAAGGGAGCCTCATAAGTAACTTTTTCTTGGTTGGTTGGGTGTGTAAATTCGAGTTGCCCTGCATGCAAACTTAATCTTCTTAGCAGCGGCTGTTCTTGCTCATTTTTTGAGAGCCGATATTTTCGTTTGATCTCAGATAAATATAAGTGCTTCTTATTACTGTATAAAGGATCTACTGCCAGGGGATGACCCAAGAATTTAAAGTGAGCCCGTATTTGATGGGTCCGTCCAGTCTCTGGTTTAACCTCAACCCAAGTATAAGATTTAAATTTTTCTAAAACTTTAAAGGCACTTATGGATTTTTTTCCTTGTTTCGAAACACTGGTTTTTCCACTTAGTTCCATAAATAACGGTTGATCAATGATTCCTTCTTCTACTTGTAATTGTCCTCTCACAAGACTGTAATAAGTCTTAATGACTTCTCGATTTTCAAACTGGAGACTCAGGTGCTTGTGGGCATCTTTATTTTTTGCATAAACAATGACTCCACTAGTATCTCTATCTAATCGATGAACTGGATAAAGTTCTTCATTATAAGCTTTAAAGATATCAAGCAAATTATGTGTTTCAATATTTCCAGGTCTAGGAGGGATACTATATATCCCGGGGACCTTATTTAAAACAAGGATCCATTCATCTTGGTATATAACTGTTGGCCGAGACTTCATATTTCTAAAAGAGTTCGTTGAATTTTTTCTTTCCCAGTAAATAGTATTGTAAAACGATGCTCTTCTTAAAATATCCTTTTTTATTTTCTGGGCCTATTTTATGTTTAATAACAAGTTTATTATGTGCTTCTTTTACTTCTTTATGTGCTAGCTTTTTAAACTGAAAATGATGATAAGCTTTAATCACTGCTTGAGCATTTTCATACTTTCCTTTCAATAAGAATTGGAGCATTGCAACAAAATCTAAAATTCTTCTGATCATCAAGATGCGAAAACGGGCAAATCCTGTCCTGTTTTTCCAAATGATTAAGAGATTATTCCTGAAATTCAAATAGAGTTTTTGAGGACTTGTACTGTTAAGTGTTGCTCCTCCTTGATGATAGACCTTAGCATTAGGAACATAACAAATTTTATATCCAGCTCTTTTTGCTCGCCAGCAAAAATCAATTTCTTCTTGATGAGCAAAAAGGGTTTCATCAAATCCACCAAGATCAAAGAATACATCTCTGCGAACAACAAAGGCTGCTCCCGAGGCCCAGAATATTTCTTTTATTTTTTCAAACTGCCCTTCATCTTTTTCCAGTGTGTCAAAAATTCGACCTTCACAAAATGGATAATAGTATCGATCCATCCAGCCACCAGCAGCACCTGCGTATTCAAAAAAAGTCTTATCGCCTGTTTGTAAAATCTTTGGTTGACATACAGCGATCTCTCGATCTTTCTCCATCAAATTTACGATATGCACCAACCAATCTTTATCTACTTCAACATCAGAATTTACTAAGGCAAGATAAGGTTCAGTTATATTTTGTAAACCCTTGTTGTATCCTCCGGCATAACCATGATTTTTACTCAAGGGTATAATCTTCCAATGCTGAAATTTACGTTGCATGGTTTGCAATGAATCGTCAGAAGATTGATTGTCAATTAAATAGTATTGAGAATTTGGATATTGATCTAAGTCATGACTGGGTAGATACTTATTGAGCAGATCATTCCCATTGTAATTTAATACTGCTATAGCCGCAGCTTCTTCTTTTTTACTGAAGTTTCCTTCATTTTTGGTAAAAAAAAATAGGATGTCTTTTTTATCTTTTGCAATCTGATCCTTGAGCTCGTCCAAAGAATCAAATTTCATATCACCCCTTATATATTTTACAAAGTGGACCGTCACTTGTCTTCCATACAAGTCTTCGTCAAAGTCGAAAAGATTTACTTCGAGTCCAATCGGATTATCATCATTGATTGTAGGTCTACTCCCGATATAAGACATGCCTTTATAAGTCTTACCATTAGCTTCAGCTTCAATGGCATATACACCAATATCTGGTAATAATTTGTTACGTATACTCAAAGCAATATTTGCTGTCGGGTAACCTAAGCTTTTTCCAATTTTTTCACCATGAACCACTTTGCCTTGTAATAAATAAGGATAACCAAGAAGTTGGTTGGCAAGGTCCAAATTTCCACTCAACAATGCGTTTCGAATTTTTGTGCTGCTAATGTCAGACGCTTCTAGTTGTTGCTTTGAAATTTCTTCAACACTAAATCCTTTTGGTGACTCATAGGACTTTAATAAGTTGATGTTTCCTTCTCTGTTGAGTCCAAATCTGTGATCATATCCAATCACAATGGCAGAGGGATTGAAGTTCTTAAGTAAAAAGTTTTCTATATACTCTCTAGCCAGAAGTTGAGAAAATTCCACAGTAAAAGGGACAATTACAAGATGATCCAAGTCAGTGTTTTGAAGCAAACTAATTTTCTCATCAATAGAATTTAGTAATTGCAAGCTTTGATCTTTAGGATAGACCACTAGACGAGGATGTGGGTGAAAACTTATAAGTATACTCTCGCCATCTATTGATCTTGCTTTGTCAATAATGGTATTAAGAATTTTACGATGAGCTAAATGCACGCCATCAAAAGTGCCAATGGTGATAACTGCATTTCTAAATGTGGGTAGCTCGGCAAGCGATCTATATATCTGCATCAATCCTGTCTAATAGAATGACCAACAAATTACAATTTTTTCTAATTTGTGAATTCATAATAACAACGAAAATAATAAAACCTATTTTAGCGCTGATTGTTGTTTAAAAAAAAGCTGCCTGTGCCTAGTGTAGAAAAAGTTAAAGAAATTCTCTCCGGAGTTAAGGATCCAAAAACCGGACATGATATCGTTTTCCTTGGAATGGTTAAATCCCTTGAGGTAGGAGATAGCCGAATCAAATTTACCTTGGCTCTGCCAGAGATAAATTATCCTGCAAAACAAGACCTTAATTTCCTTTGCACCTCATTGTTAAATGAAGCTTACCCTGACTGTGAAGTTCATATTCATATGTCTGCTTCAGAAACGACAGCAAAAACACATCAATCTGCTGGGGTTAAAAATATCATAGCTGTGGCATCTGGAAAAGGAGGCGTTGGAAAATCAACGGTTGCTGTAAATCTAGCATTAGGTCTAAAAGATATGGGTCTTAAGGTTGGCTTAATTGATGGAGATCTTTATGGCCCTTCTATTCCTGGCATGTTGGGTTTGCAAGATCAAAAACCTAAAGTCGAAAAATTATATGGGGAGCCAAAATTGGTTCCAGTTGAATACAATGGGATCCACGTGATTTCCATTGGATTTATGATAGAACCCGAACAAGCTGTGGTACTTAGAGGGCCGAGATTGTCAGGAGTTATCAAACAGTTTTTTAATGATTGCCTTTGGCCACAGTTGGATTATTTAATAATTGACCTCCCACCCAGTACAGGAGATATCCAATTAACATTGGTTCAGACTGTTTCAGTGACAGGTGCATTGATTGTAACGACGCCGCAGCGTGTAGCCGTAGCTGACGCAGTAAAAGCACTCAACATGTTTCGCATGGACAATGTGAATGTGCCGATCTTAGGGGTGATTGAAAATATGTCTTGGTTTACGCCGGAAGCACATCCAGATGAAAAATACAAGATATTTGGAGAAGGAGGTGGCCAAAAATTGGCTGACTTTGGAAAGACCAATTTGTTAGCACAAATTCCATTGGTACAGGGGATCAGAGAATCAGGAGATAGTGGCAAGCCAGCTATCGAAACACAACACGAATCGGTCAAAGATCAATTTGCTGTCTTGGCGAAAAATGTACATCAAGCAGTAGAAGAACGAAATGTTGATCTGCCGGGTACAACTAAAGTTGTAGTTAATTAACTTAGTCAGAAATATTCTTAATTTTACATTATATGTCAGATCAGGATAAAACAGCATTAATCAATAAAGTCGAATCAGCCTTAGATGAGATTCGTCCGCACCTTAAGGTAGACGGAGGAAATGTTGAGGTAGTCGACATTACTGATAATTTTGAAGTTAAAATTAAATGGTTAGGCAATTGCGAGGTCTGCTCCATGTCTGAGATGACAATGAAAGCAGGAATCGCAGAAACCTTAAAAGGTAAATTTCCACAAATTAAAGGCATCATTGCCGTTAATGGTCTTAATGCCATCGAAGCAGATGTGAAATGACAAGACAAGAACTTGTATCTCAAATAAAATCTAAAAAATCTTTTTTGTGCGTAGGTTTGGATTCTGATATTAGTAGAATCCCTAAACATCTTCATACATCAGATGATCCCATATTTACCTTTAATAAAGCAATCATTGATGCAACAAAAGATCACTGTGTTGCTTATAAACCCAATATTGCATTTTACGAATCACTAGGAGCTAGTGGTTGGGTATCGCTTCAAAAAACCTTGGACTACATTCCTAAAACACATTTTACCATTGCAGACGCAAAAAGAGGAGATATAGGAAATACTTCAAAGCAATACGCAAAGGCCTTTTTTGAAAATTATGATTTTGACTCCATTACAGTTGCGCCATACATGGGCGTTGATTCGGTTTCACCTTTTCTAACTTATGAAAATCGTTGGGTGATATTGTTGGCCTTAACATCTAATAAGGGAGCTAATGACTTTCAGCATCTCCAAGATGATGGTAAGCCATTGTACCAACATGTGCTTGAAAAAAGTAAAGAGTGGGGTAGTGAAGAAAACCTAATGTATGTAGTAGGTGCTACACAAACAGAATATCTAGAACAAATTAGGAAAATCATCCCTAATCATTTTTTACTCATACCAGGAGTAGGTGCGCAAGGTGGTTCTCTTGAAGAAGTCGCTGACAAAACCTTAAATGCTGACTACAGTATTTTGATCAATTCGTCAAGGTCCATTATTTTTGCCAGTGAGGGTGAGGATTTTGCAGAGCAGGCAGGAGAGAAGGCTAAAGCCTATCAATTAGAAATGGAAAAATATTTTTCTTGAAAAGAATAAAAAAACCAGAGAAGCGAGCTTCTCTGGTTTTTCTTTTAAAACTGTCAACCTATTTTAGGACGACTCTTATCTAAGCTATATTACTTAGCAACAATAAATTTCTTTGTCTCAATTAAATTAGAAGCACCTTCTATTCTCACAATATAAATACCAGCTTCAAAATGAGAAACATCTACTTGAACATCTTGAGCACCAACTCCTAAAGGCATTGAATGTACTCTTTGTCCAGTAATAGTGTAAATACTTAAGTCAACATTCCTGGAAGTTTCTGCAATATTGAATGTAATATTTACAAATGTATTAGCAGGATTTGGATTGATGTTTACTGAATTAAAATCAAAACTTCTACTACCATTACAAGAACTTGAATTACCATTTCCAGCAGTCCATGAGCATATACCAGAGTATCCACTACTGCTTCCATTGCAATTAGCCTCTACCCTCCATTCATATGTAACATTGTTATTGGTTCCACTAATCGACATATTCGTATTACTTGTTGACAGTGTTTGCCATGTGCCTCCTTGTTCTCTAACTTGAACATTGTAGCTAGTTGCACCACTAGAAGCACCCCAACTTATGTTTGCTCTTTTTCTTTTTATAGAAGTAGTGTTTTGATTTCCAGGTACATCGCAAGAAGCCCCATTACATGGATCACAATCTGGTCCTCCACAGTCAATGCCAGTTTCATTTCCATTTTGTACACCATCTGAGCATGTTGGACCACCTCCGCATGGATCACAATCTGGTCCTCCACAGTCAATGCCAGTTTCATTTCCATTCTGTATGCCGTCCGTACATGTTGGACCGCCTCCGCCATTTCCACAACCTCCTGAATTAAGTAGGCTCTCTCTTGCACCTCCTGGTGAAAATAAAGCCTGCATTCTCATAGCTTGTCCAGAAGTATATAAGTTCATGCAAGCATCATCAGAATAATCCATATAATTTTCTACCATATCAACTGAACTACATGATACATGACCAGTAGCACAACCATAATTTGGAGCATCTGATAGAGGCGTATCTGAGACAAAATCATCAACACTACAACCACCATCTCCCCAGATATGACGCAGGTTCAACCAGTGTCCAACTTCATGTGTGCCAGTTCTACCTAAATCAAAAGGAGCTTGAGCAGATCCTCCTCTACCGAAATAGGCGTAATCTATAACAACACCATCTGTAGCATCAGCACCTCCAGGAAACTGTGCATAACCTAAAATTCCACCTGTAATGTCGCAGCTCCATATATTTAAATAATCATCTGCTGGCCAGGCATTGATACCTCCTTTATTTTGGAATTTCATATTGTCATTTGTTCCAAAAGAAGGTTTGTTTGTTTTTCTACGCTGTATTCCAGTTGTCGAACTTCCATCTGGTGCTACTGTCGCTAAACAAAATTGAATCTCGGTATCAGCGCCTGCAGACCATTGATTATTTGCATCATCATTGGTTCGTCTAAAGTCTTCATTTAAAACATCAATTTGAGATTGAATTTGAGCATCTGATAGATTTTGACTATTTGTTTTCCAAACAACATGCACTACAACAGGAATTGTTATAATAGATCTTTCACGTAAAGGATTAGATGCAATGTAATTTTGTGTAAATTGATTGATTGCATCCATTTTAATTTCTAATTCGGGATTTTTCTCCATTTGCTCGGCCAAGTGATCCATGGTTCCACAATTACGTTGACCCAACAGGGAGATAGGTAGCAAGAATGCTAGAAACAGATAAAAATTTTTCATTTTTACAATTTTGTTAATATATAAATTAAAATTGGGGGTATAAAAGAAGTTGTAAATAGGTAGGACCAATATAATCAAAATTTTATTTTGATTATAAATTATTATATATCACTTTCAACTCAGGATGCTTATTCATGTAGTGAAATATGAGGCTGCCCGTTTCTTTGAAACTCTGATAAGGGGAAAGTGCATTTCTGATGTCTTCAAATCTTTCGTATCCATCATCTGAATTAATATATCCGA
>CALGNN010000038.1 GCA_937961455.1 uncultured Saprospiraceae bacterium | reverse complement strand
ATCTTCATATTCCCAACCTGCTTCATTTATTGTAAGGTGCTCTTTGAAATAGATGCCCTCTTCCTCACAAGCGAGTAAGGAAATAAATAGTGCTGCCAGAAACAATCCAGATAAGCGAGACATTACTGGAAATAGTCTTTCATTTTTTCAAAAAATCCCTTTTCAGACTTGCCTGGACTTGGAATGAAATTAGGAGAGCTTTGTATTTTTTTCATCAACTCCTTTTCCTCTTCACTTAATTTTTTTGGCGTCCAGACATTTACATTGATTAATTGATCTCCTACACCGTACTCTTGTACGGAGGGCAATCCTTTACCTTTTAATCTGAATATTTTCCCTGCTTGAGTACCTGCAGGCACTTTGATTTTCACTTTACCATTTAAGGTTGGCACTTCTACAGATGTACCTAGTGCTACGTCAGCGAAATTTAGAAATAAATCGTAGACGACATTCTTTCCATCTCTTTGCAGATGTTCATGTGGGCTTTCGACGATGTTGATTAAAAGATCTCCTGCTGGACCTCCTTTAACCCCTGCATTACCTTTTCCCCTCATTGACAATTGCATGCCTTCTTCTACTCCTGCTGGAATTTCCATTTCAATGGTTTCACTATCTAGTTTTCTACCATCTCCTTTACAGCTTGTGCATTTGTCTGTGATGGTTTGTCCAGTGCCTTGACAACTTGGACAAACAGCAGTCGTTTGCATTTGACCTAAAAAAGTACTCTTTACTTGTCTTACATAGCCAGAACCTCCGCATGTTCCACATGATTTTACAGCGCTTGCACTTTTTGCTCCAGAGCCTGAACAGGTACTACAACTAAGTTGTTTTTTTACTTTGATCTTTTTCGTTACGCCTTCAGCAATTTCCGCTAAACTCAAGTTGACTTTAATTCGAAGATTGGATCCTTTCTTCCCTCTAGCTCTCGTAGATCGAGAACCTCCGCCCCCAAAGAAAGCTTCAAAAGGACTGTCGGAAAAAACATCTCCAAACTGAGAAAAGATATCTTCCATGGTCATTCCACCTTGTCCAAACCCACCGCCTTGACCTAAGCCTGCGTGACCATAGCGATCATATCTAGCACGCTTATCAGGATCACTTAAAACCTCATAGGCTTCAGCTGCTTCTTTAAATTTCTCTTCCGCCTCCTTATTGTCTGGATTTTTGTCTGGATGATATTTGATGGCAATCTTTCGATATGCTTTTTTCATTTCCTTCTCATCAGCAGATTTGGAAACACCCAGAATCTCGTAAAAATCTCTTTTGCTCATATTGAATTATTTACCTACCACCACTTTGGCATGTCTAATGATCTTTTCATTCAGAATGTATCCCGATTGTACAGTGTCTACAATTTTTCCTTTCATTTCATCGCCTGCTGGAATTTCCGAAATAGCTTCATGCTGTTCAGGATCAAATGCTTCACCCGTGGGAACCATTTTTTCTAATCCTTTAGCATTCATGACGGCATATATCTTATTATAAACCATCAATATTCCTTCACTCAATTGCTCTTCATTATCCTCGCTTTCTGCGCTTAATTTTGCTCTATCAAAATCATCGAGCACGGGCAATATTGAAGAGATGGTGTCTTGGGCAGCCGTCTTCATCAAATCTAATTTTTCCTTTACAGAGCGCTTTTTGAAATTATCAAATTCTGCAAAAAGCCTTAGATATTTATCTTTCATCTCGCTCAGCTCTGTTTCTAATTCAGCATTCTTTTCTTTCAATTTGGATGAACCAGATTTTCTCGAAAATGCTTTTTTCATCTTAGATTCTTTCTTTTTACCTTCTTCGAGAATTTCTTCTTCTTTTATTTCTGTGTCGTTATTTTCTTTCGTCATCTTTTCAACTTATTGTACGAATATTAGTATCAATTTTATTGCCATCTAGGCATATAAGTCAATTTGTCAGTCTTTTATCTAAATATGCTTCTAATTCGGCATTTTCGGGGTTAACAAGGACAATATAACCGTCCGGATTGATCAAAAACTTACTGGGAACTTCGCGTACACCGTACAACATTGGGATTTCCGATTTGAATCTATCAAGTTGTAAAATATGGGTATCCCAGTTCAAATTATCATTTTGAATGGCTTTTTGCCATGAAGCTTCTTTGGTTTCAATTCCAATATTTACGATTTCGAATTTATGGTTTTTATCAAAAGTCTTATTCTGATATTTTTTATGCATTCTTACTAAATTGGGATTATCTTTTCTACAAGGTGGGCACCAACTTCCCCAAAAGTCCAACAAGACATAACGATCATTTTTCTTTGCGAGATCATAGCTTTCACCATTAGCTAATGTTGCACTAAAAACTGGTGCAAGTTCTCCACTAATTTGGCTTGGCTTAAAGTATAAATATTGTCCAAATTTTACACCTCCGTAGATTATGACAACTGTCAAAAAGGTACTCAGTATTTTTTTCATAAAATCTTATTCAATCAAAAATAGATGGTAAAATATTCTCACATAACTTCTGTAAAGATAGCCAACGACCTTAAGAAAACAGCTTGAGAAAGAAATTGTTGTTCTGCTATAAATTAGTAATAAAAACTTAAGCCGCTTGAATTTTAGGAACGCTAATGATAAAGGATGAACCTATGCCATATTCAGATTCCACTTTAATTTCTCCTCCTAATTTATTTAGGATTTTTATGCAACTAGCTAAGCCTAATCCAGATCCTTGAATGCTATCATTTGTATGGAGTCTTTTAAAAATGGTGAATATCTCCTTTTGATGTTCTTTTTCAATTCCAATTCCATTATCCTTAAATGATATAACAATTTGTTCTTGATTAGAGGAAACATTTATATGAATATTGGGTGCAACATTTTCCTTTGCGTAGATAATGGCATTATAAATCAAATTTTGAAATAATTGACTATAATAACTTTTAATCCCTTGCAATTTAGGTAATTGATCATGCGTAATATTTGCTCCTGTCTCTTCAATAATAGAGTTTAAATTAGAAAGTACTTCATCATATACAATTTCCAGATCAACTTCTTCATAATTCATTTCTACACTATCAATCCTCGAATATTTTAGTAGATCATTTAGTAAGGTATCCATTCTGCCCACGCTTGAAAGCATTTGATTAAAATACTCTTCTGCCTGAGGGGTAAAATTTTCTCCTAAATGTTTTTTGAGCAACTGAGAAAAACTATGTATGGTTCTCAAGGGTTGTTTTAAATCGTGTGCCACGCTATAATTGAATCGTTCCAATTCATCATTGGTAGCCCGCAAAGACATTAATAGTGATTTATTACTTTCATCAAATAACTCACGAATTCTGTTCATGGTTATTAAATAGGAATTAATCAAAACTGCAAAACCTGTAAACAAGGCAAATCTGAAAAAGAAAGGAGTCTCATTCGAGTAAATGAATAAATCAAAGAAGAAAATAATACTAACACAGATCACGGACAAAATAATGATCATTAGGTAAACCAAAAATCGTTCTCTTCCTTTAGGAAAATATAAATATAAAAGACAAAATAAGGCCGTAAAGCCAAACTCAAACCCCGAGAATAAGCCATACATTAAAATGCCAACAATTAAGAAGATAGCAAAACTAAACACGGCCGAATATTTAGCCATTGTGTAGTTTCTAACAAAATTAAAATAGGTTCCAAAAATGATTGGTAGCAAAGCTAAAAACCAAATGATCCCCCAATTCGGCAATTCAAAGTACCATAGCAATGGAGGATATCCTGCGGTCAGTGCCAAAGAAATAACAGATAATCTGTTGTGGATAAGTGTAATCTTCTTTAGCTTCTCATCCAAGCCTTCATGGACACCAATCAAATAAAACTGATCAATTAATTTTTTGAGCTTCGAAAGCATGAGAAAGTCTGGAGTTTACTCTAAATCTATTAATAGTATTATTGGCATTTTGTTCGTAAATATTAAAATTTTGCTTTTTCTAATTTACGCTCATTTAAGACATTTCGCAACCAATTAGGGACTACCACTGCTCCAGCAAAAAGATAAAAGTAATAACTGATCAATCTCCATATAAATGCAACTACAAGGGCGATACCTGCTGGTACATAATCACTTAAAAATCCTTCGAAAACAAATTCTGCAAATCCTGCGCCTCCTGGCGTAGGACTAAACTGCATGATAACATACATCGTTTGCAGTCTTCCATATAAAGCGAATTGGGTCCAAAAGTCTGTTGAAATATTTGTGAAGGCAATTATAATACAACTCAATAACAAAAATCGACACGACCATGCAATTACTGTAAATAAGAAAGCCTTTATATGAAATACCAAAGTGTTTTTCAATATCTCTTTTGAAGCTATAATCAAATCATCTCCAAACTTTATAGCCTTTGATCTCCATCTTCGTAAAAATGGGACATAGGTCATCGAGACAACTACTTTCTTAAGTAAGACTGGATTGATCACCAAGCCGTAAAAAAAGAAACATCCATAGGCTACTATAAAAAAATAGGTTAGCATAAAGGTATAGCCCCATCCTCCTAAATCAGAAAATTCCACAATACCTGGTCTTATGATTTCAGAACCAAAGATCATATAAAGCAAAGGAATGGCGACTATAAAAAATATGGTATCTACAACCACTGAGTACAAGACAATCGCAGATACTCTAGCGGCTGATATTTTTTCTTGCGAAAGCACAAACAAAGCAACTGCCGATCCACCAACTGATGTTGGAGAAACCGATGAACTGAATTCCCAAATGAATATCAATTCTATAGCTTTCTTCCAATTAAATATATCCATAGAAAGCAATCTGATTCTAGCAGCATATGCTAAGTGCCTAATCATGAGCAACACAAGTGCTAGCATGAACCAAAAAATCATTTTAGAAGACCAATCAATAGCTGAAAAAGCTTCAGCATCGAAACTGTTCCAAAGGAGATAAGCGACAACCAGTAAACCGATAATTATAGGAGGTATGATTCGGGAAATGCGAATAGATCTTAGAACATCCTCATGCTCCTTTTCAAATAGTGTATTATCATTGTTAGTCACTTCACTTAAAAATACTTAATGTTTTTAGACTTGAAGCATTAAATTAAAATAATGGATTCATTATTTATCGAGGAAGGAAAATAAAATTTGCTCCTAGCTCACTTACACTAAAGAGGCACAAATGTTTTTGAGGATCCTTATAGGCTTTCTTGAATGAATTGAGATTCTCTTCTTCAATTAATCCTTTTTGAACAAACTCTTCAACTGTTGAAGCATTAACAGACCAATTGCCTTCAACCTTATTCATATCCACTAATTCGATCCCTAACTGCACCTCTTGCTGATGAACGATAAAAATAGGGTAACTTGAAATTTCATTATCAATGATTCTATCAGCTGCTTGTCCCAATACTGGAATGTATGCCTTTAGTTCTATTTTAAGAATATCAAATTTTTGTCTTTCGGTAATTTTCAACTTTTTAATTTTAATTGCACCACATTTTCTACATGGCTGGTATAAGGAAACATATCGACAGCCCTACTTTTACAAACCTTATATTTTTCAGACAATAATGCTAAATCTCTGGCTTGCGTAGAAGGATTACAACTTACATAAACCATCGTCGGAATCTCAAGTTCTAGGAGTCGAGCTACAACCTTTGGATGCATTCCTACGCGAGGTGGATCTGTAACTAAAACATCTGGTTTAAAATATTTCTCAAAGAGGCTTTCATCAAAAAATTCTAAAACGTCACCGGTAATGAATTTCGTATTGCTAATATCATTCATTGCCGCATTAGCTTCTGCATTAATTATGGCTTCCTCAACTTCTTCAATCCCTAAGATGGATTCACATTGATCCGCCATACTTATGGCAATTGACCCGACTCCTGTATAGAGATCAAATAATTTTGTCTTTCCATCCAACTCTGCAAATTCTTTCGTGACGGAAAACAACTGCGATGCTTGTCTGGTATTTGTTTGAAAAAATGACTTTGGTCCTATTTTAAATTTATTTCCTAGAAGCTCTTCTACAATAAAAGGCTTGCCTTTAAACAGATGCACATCTTGATCGTAATAGCTGTCATTTCGCTTTTGATTTACCACATACATGATGCTGTCTACTTCTGGAAATTTCTCTTGAAACCAATTGAGAAGTTTTTGAATTTTTTGTTCATCATTTTTAAAGAAAATGAAAAGCAACATTTTCTCACCAAAATCAGTCATACGAATCATTAAATTTCTTAAAAGCCCCTGATGATTGGTTTGATTAAAATATTCGTATTCATTTTCGATCGTAAAATCTCTTACTGCATTTCGATATTCATTGTGTTTGTCATCTAGCAAATAACATTTATTGATGTCAACCACCTTATCAAAAAATCCTGGGATGTGAAAACCCAATCCTCTTCTTTCGAAAGTAGTCTCACGATCAATCTCTTCTTTGGTAAGCCATCGTTTAGCTGCGAATGTATACTCCAGTTTATTCCTATAAAAATGACTTTGATCACAAGCGATAATAGGTTGATATTCTTCAACCTCCACTTTCGCGATCCTTTGAAAAGCGTCTTTAACTAATTTTTGTTTGAATTGTAATTGCGACGCATATTGCATATGTTGCCACTTACATCCACCACATAGACCAAAGTGATCACAAAAAGGCTTTTCTCTATGCTGTGATAAACTATGGGTTTTAATAGGAGTCCCAAATGCGATTCCCTTTTTCTTTTTTATCAGTTTTATATCAACAACATCGCCAGGCACGACTTTCTCAACTAAGAAAATCTTGCCCTCTGCCGACTTTCCGAGGCTCATTCCTTTATTAGCGATGTCAATAATTTCGACATCTTGAACCACTCTTCCCTTAATTCCCATTTTTATTTTTCAATTACTACAAATTCTGTTCTTCTATTTTGTCTTCTGCCCTCTTCGGTGTCATTGCTAGCTATTGGTGCTTGCTCTCCTAAGCCAATATAACTTAGCCTATTACTTCCGATTCCTTGTGAGGTCAAATAATTAAATACTGATTCGGCTCTAGCTAGAGAAAGCTTCATATTATCTTCTTCATTACCCACATCGTCTGTATGCCCTTGGATTCTTATTTTCATTTGCGCGTTTTCATTCATCATCGCTACCAATCTATTTAATTCAATTAATGAAATATCAAGCAAGTCAGCGGAGGCTGTTTCAAAAAATACATTTCTTAGAATAACTACTTTTTCTACTACAACTTCTTTCTCATCAACTACTACTTCTTCAACTTCAATAGGAGTAAGAAATATCTCTAACACTCTTGGCTCCATGATACTTGTTTCTTGATTGAGATCCACATGATCAGAGAAGAACACATATCCAGTCTTGCTCACATTTATCGCATAAGAATCTCCAGAAATTAATGGTACTAAGAAAAACCCATCTTCCTCTGTCATAGCAGAAACCATTAATTCATTTTTTTCTATTTGATATATATCTAATTGAGCTGCGATCCTTTCTTTGGTTTTTTCGTCTCTAATAATTGCCTTTACATAACTAACAGCTAAAGGCCTGATGCTTTTATCAAGTGGAAACTTATAAATATCTGTTTCAGGAAAAGTCTTGTCCATCACTACAGCATTTCCTTGCAGGTATTTTCGATCACTTGCGTAATAAGCTTCATCACCTTCTAAGTTAACCATCAATGCACCTTCGCTAGCAGCCGTATTGATTGGGTATCCTAAGTTTTTTACGACTCCCCAATTAGGACCATTTTTACGGACGAGAAAAAGATCCTCTTCTCCCATTCCAGGATGTCCTCTTGACATGAAATATAAGCTAAGACCGTCTTGGTGGATGAATGGTGAGCCTTCAATATCACTGGTATTAATGTGTTCAAAATTAACGGGCAAACTCCACTGGCCGTTTTCAAAATCACTATACCATATATCTTTGTTTCCTTTTCCTCCAGGTCGATCACTTGAAAAATATAATCGGTTGCCATCTGCTGACAAGGAAGGTTCTGATTCCCAATGTTTGGTGTTAATATCTGGGCCAATATTTTCTGCCTTCATCCAAACATCATCCTTTTTTCTAGAGATAAAAAGGTCACATGAACCGTAAGAATTTGATCGATTACACATGGTAAAAACCAAGGTTTTCCCATCTGCTGAAAGACTTTGTGCACCTTCATTTTGGGGAGAGTTTAATTCTTCAATAGCTTCTGCCTCTGACCAAACTCCATCTACCCATTCTGACACATAAAAGTCTTCTTGCCCTCTGATTCTTTTTGTAAATACCAATTCAAGTCCATCAGCTCTTAGCGTTGGTAAATATTCTGAGGATGAAACTTTGTTTATTCCTTCACCTATGCTGACAGGATCAAAGGGAATTGGATTCTTAATCGCTTTTGGTGCAAAATCCGCATCTCTAGCTATTTTTTCTGCTCTTCGAATTAAGGGTTTATTTTCCTTTTCTAATTCCAAATACTTTTTAGCATTAACTGAGGCTAAACTAAATGCTCCATTCTTCCATGCCGAATATGCCATGGTAAAATAGATTCGTTTGTTATAATTGGGATCTTCTTTGGTTATTTCATCAAACACATCATAGGCTTCATTATGAAGATTTTCTTCATAGTACATGCCTGCATAATATAATTTGAGTTTGAGAAAATCTGGGTGCTTCTTTAAATATTTACCTGCTTTCTTGAATGCTTTTTCTTTATTATTGTTGGTATACCAATCAACAACTTTTTTATAAATTTTAGCATCCTTTTTACTGATTTGAGCATTTTGGGCAGATACCGTCCCTACACTCAATAAGAGGACCAGTAGAAAAATAACTGATCGTAATTCCATGTTACTTTTTTATTTATAAACGAAATATTGGAACTATGGAGTTAGCTATTTGATTTCTTGAGTCAATTCCTCAGCAGCAACAAAACCTAATTCAGTAGCTGTTTTAAAATCACCTATGTACCCTTTCTTGCCACTTTTTTGCTTTGCTATTCCTCTGTAATAAATTCGCTCTCCTAAAGGAATACTATCTGACCCTTCTTCCATATCAACAGCTACATTTAATGCTTCCAAAGCTTCTTCATTCTTTTCCATTTCTAATAACAATTTACCATATCGATAGTGGGCCTCACGAACCTTAGTTTTATTTTCACTATCGGCAGTGAAATTTCTATTGCTAAACAACTTTAAATCGACTGCTGCTTTTTCGTATTGCTCAAGTTTGATGTGGCATTTTGATTTTAGAAATCGCGCTTGCCAGTATATATCTTGAACAGCTAGTGATTTTTTTATTGTCATTTCTAAATCATCCACAGCCTTTTGATAATTTTTCTGAATGACATAAATTTTTGCTCTATAGTAATACGCTTCCGCGATATTTTCGTCAATAGTTATGCTGGAAGAAAAATCTTCAATCGCATCATCATAATTTTCTAAAACATAATGTAAATATCCTCGCTTCTCATAAGCATGAGCGTGCTTGTCAAATTTCACTATTACTTCATCCAATAATTGCTGTGCTTCTTTCTCCTTTCCTTTTTGCAAAGCTATTTCTTTAGCTTTCAAAAAATTCTGGACTACCACTTTATCATTCGTAGGCTCGATCAAACTATATTTCAAAACCTTTCCAGATTCTGTCATAAATAATTCCATTTTGCCAGAGACTGCAAATTGTGCTAGGTATTCAAGAAGGCTTACACTGTTTTTCCATGTTTTAGCACCTACAGGTTTTACCAATCTTGGAATATTTATCCCAAAAGCTTCTTCATCAAAATATTCTTCATCAAATACAAGATCCGCTTTGTAGAAATTTTCGAAGCGATGTAAAAACATTTTCATGCATTTATCATAGCTCTTTTTATTTCCAAAGTTTAGTCTTCCTTGTACAATTGTTTTCGTGAGCATTAGGATAATTTTAAAGTGTATTAGCTACTACTAATACACCGTTAGTTATTATTCATTTGTTTTAAATAGTAAATTTTGATTAGCGTCTGACCTTAGTATATAACGGACTGTTAATCAACGATCTACAAAGATGACAAAAATTAACAGGAATTTCAAAATATGACAAAGTTATTTACGTTTAAGCCCAAACTTTGCAACCTTCACTGCAATTTTCGCAGATATCAATTTGATCTCTTCCTTTTAATAATGAATTTCTAAAGGAATTATACGCATTACCATGCCAAATTTTTCGAAAATGGTCTGTTTTCAAATCACCTAACTGATGTTTTGCATCTTTATCAAAACAGCAAGGCACAACGACTCCGTCCCAAGTAATTACACACGCATGCCACAACTTCCAACAAGAATTGCTCACAAATTGTTTTAATTCGTAAGTACCATCAGGCTTTTTTCTATATCTGGAATAGTTATCAGCATCAGGAATGAGTGGATTTCCATTTTTGTAATCATAAACTTGAGCTGTTTTAAACTTCAACTCATCCACTTCTAATACTTTTGCAAGTTTTTTTATTTCTGGTATTTGATGTTCGTTGGGTTTCACTACCAAAAACTGAAGTATGATATGAGGCGTGTTGCTATTCAATTTTTTCTTCCACTTCACAAGGTTTTTCGTTCCTGCTATTACATTTTCTAATTTCCCTTCTTTTCTATAAGACTCATAGACTTCTTGAGTGGTACCATCAATTGAAATGATCAAGCGATCTAGTCCAGATTCGACAGTCTTTTTGGAGTTAAGATCATTTAAAAAGTGTCCATTAGTGGAGCTAATGGTGTAAATTTTCTTTTTTGATGCATAGGCGACCATGTCCAAAAACGCTGGATTGATATAAGGTTCTCCTTGAAAATAGAAGATTAGATATAATAGATCATCTGATAATTGATCCATCATTTTCCTAAAAAAGTCTTCCTTCAAGTTACCTGTATCACGACTAAAAGAACGCAATCCACTGGGACACTCTGGACATCTTAAATTACATGCGGTAGTCGGCTCCATAGAAATGGTCATGGGTACACCCCATTGTATTACCTTGCCTGACCACTTACTTAGATAGTAAGAGCTATACAATTTAATTGCATTTAAACTTCTCCGTGCACTTAGTTTAGAAATAAAATTTAGACTATCCTTAAGTTGTAACTCCATAAAATTAAAGGGCGGAAAGATAACGATTATCTAGTATCTCCCTGTGGTGAATTTCATGTCCGGCAATCATATAAGCAAGCGCTTTAACTGTTATCCTTTTATCTCCCAGTAATCCACTTCTATCCCATTGATCATTTGCAAAACTGTCTAATAAGCTTATCGTAGAAAGACGCACACTTTTATACTCTTGCAATAAATCCTCTTTTGATCGCCCAGACACATCGACTGCATTCATATAAGTATTATGATCAAAAGAAAGCAAAGCCTGTTCTTCCCCTCTGCTTATAGCATGAGCTCGGTAAGCAAATACTCGTTCTACATCACTAATGTGTATGATTACTTGTTTGAAATTCCATTTCCCTTCACCATAACTAAAAAGCATTTGATCCTCATCCAGCTGATCAAATCGACTAATGAAATCGCTTTCCTGTCCCTTGAGATGCGCTACAATATCTACCTCATCAGGAAGCTTTGATACATAAGTTTCAAAATAAAGTGGATAATCTTCTTGACTTGGCTTATTCATGTGAATTTTTGTTCAAAGATAAATAGCTTTGTGAAAAATAATCAATTCTACAATGGAACTAATTAATTGGCTTAAACGATTATTTAATTCTAATAAAAAAGAAGAAGATCATACCATGAAATATCTGGTTGTAGGTTTAGGAAATATGGGTTCAGATTATGATGATACACGTCATAATATTGGCTTTGAAGTAGTAGATGCTTTAGCGAAGGAATTTGATACCTCATTCGAAGATGATAGTTTAGGTGATATAGCAGAAATCAAATTTAAGGGAAGAACACTTATTTTATTAAAGCCTTCTACCTTTATGAATATCAGCGGTAAAGCGGTTAGATATTGGATGCAAAAGAAAAAAATCCCTATTGAAAGGACCCTTATCATATTAGATGATATTCACTTAGATTTTAAAGCCATTAGAATAAAGCCTAAAGGAAAAGATGGTGGTCATAATGGATTAAAGAGCATCAATCAATATCTAAACTCTACAGCCTACGCACGTTTGAAAATCGGTATAGGAAATAATTTCCATAAGGGAAGACAGTCTGATTATGTCTTAGGAAAATGGAAAAAAGCAGAGCAAGAAGAATTGCCTTTCATTGTGAATGATGCGATTGCTTGCGTAAAGACGTTTGTAAGTGCAGGTGTTCAACAAGCAATGAGCCACAATAAGAAGGGCTAAACTTTACCCATGATATTCAACTAATTTAATTTCATAAGTAAATCATTCAACACCCGTTTATAGCTTTCAGATTCCTTCACAGAAAACGCTAATTGTTTAGATGCTAATGCTTCATCATAAGCTTTATGGAGCATAAAATCATCTTGATCACTATGATAGAATATTCCTTGCTCAGCTAAAACCTTTGATAAATATTCTTGCTCAGGCTGCCCAGGAGTAGGAATAAGAATGGCTGGCATTTGAAGTTTTGCAAGATCCATCAATGTAGTATATCCAGACCGACTTAACAGAATTTCAGACTGATTAAGTTCTTTCAATAGTGCATCTCGATTTAAGTAATTACAGATGCGCACTTTATTATTTGCGTGTGTTATTTCTTGAGTTTCTTTTACAAGTCCTCGGACCAATAATACTTCTTTATCAAAATCATTGAGTTGCTCTAATAATTTATTTTCCATCTTAGTTCGTTGTGGTTCTGGTCCACTCAGGACAATTATCAATGCGCGCTTCCTTAGCTCTGTAGGACCTCTTTGCAAGCTTGAAAGGAAGCCAATGTACTCCCTTTGAAAATCAAAAGAACCGTGACCCATAGAGGCACTTAATCCTGGCGAAGTAGGAATATCAGGTATCCAACAAGTATTAAATTTTTGAATGAAACTGTGATGCAGTCTAGAAGCCGCTTTATTAACTTTAAAATTATTGCCTATCAAATTGAGCTGATGTGTGATAAGTATTGATGGGATTCTTTCATGTCGACAACCGTATCTATTATCAGCAATTATGGCATCAAAATGATGCTCTTCCACCAAGTTTTGAATGCTTTTATATTCTTTACTAATGGCAGAAAGAATGCTTGGGGTACTCAAGGCGAGATTGAGATAAATACTTCTTGTTGGATAGCTTACATTATATGATGGCAATTCAAAAAAACTTAGCTCAGGAAAAGTCTTTTGAAGAAATAAAAGAGCTTGCCCATCAGAAGCTATGCTAACTTTACATGATTGATCTAAAAGATGATTAATAATTGGGATACACCTTACCGCATGTCCTAAGCCCCAATATAAGGGGGCAACTAGAATATGTTTTTGTTGAGCCAAAATGTGGCTATCGTTTAATTCAATCTGATTTCATCACCATTCCCATCATAGAAAATATATTGAGCCAGATTATAAGAATAGTCAGGAATAATCTTGATCCATTTATTTCTTTTCATGAACATTTTATGCTGCATGCTCGGAAAACCCTTTTTAAAGAAAGCTTCAATATATGGATGGACATGCAAACTAAGTTTAGTGCCTGGCCTCGAACTGAATATGTATTCTATATCTCTAATGATTTCATCTGTAACCAATATGGTAGGATTTACTTGCCCACTGCCACCACAGGCAGAACATTTCTCTGCGGTAGTAATCGTCACTTCGGGTCTTTCTCTTTGTCTGGTGATTTGCATCAACCCAAACTTACTCAAAGGTAATATGGTATGTTGAGCTCGATCTTTTTTCATGGTAATCTTCATCTGCTTAAGCAACATGGCCCTATGATCAGATTTTCTCATGTCAATAAAATCAATAATTATGATTCCACCAATATCGCGCAAACGCATTTGTCTTGCGATCTCACCAGCAGCTTCCATGTTAACCTTAAGCGCTACGGTCTCTTGATCTTGCTTTTGCATCTTTGGACCACTATTCACATCTATTACGTGCATAGCCTCTGTAGATTCTATAACCAAATAGGCTCCACTTGGCATGGTAGCAGTCTTTCCAAAAGAAGATTTTATTTGTTTTGAAATCCCGTAAGTTTCAAAAATGGGTCTTTTAGATCTATGTAAACTTACAATGCCCGCCTGCTCAGGAGCAACCTTGGACATGAAATTTTTAACATTATTGAACAGCTCCTTGTCATCGACCACCACCTTATTAAATGAATCAGTCAACATATCCCTAAGAATACTCGTTGGCTTGTCCAACTCGCTTAATAATTTTACGGGTTCTTGATTAACTTTTAACTGAGCTTGAATACTTTCCCACTTTGCAAAAAGCGAGCTGATCTCATCGTGTAGGTCTGCAACTTTTTTGCCTTCAGCTGCTGTTCGCACTATGATCCCAAATTTTTTAGGTTTGATACTTTCAATAAGAACCTGCAGCCTTTTCCTTTCATCAGCATTCGCAATTTTTTTAGATACAGCTACTACATCCTGAAAAGGTGTAAGTACTAAATATCTTCCAGGTAAAGTTAACTCACAGGTTAATCTAGGACCTTTTGTTGAAATAGGTTCTTTTAATATTTGCACAAGAATAGGTTGCCTCTTTCTTAAAACCTTATCAATTTTACCTGTTTTGACAATTTCCGGTTGCATTTCGAAATTATCCAATCGATGATCAGCTTTATGGCCTTTCATGGAATCGTCGGTATATTTCAATAATGATCTAAGTGGAGGACCTAAGTCCGTATAGTGCAGAAAAGCATCTTTCCTATGACCAATGTCAACAAAAGCTGCATTCAATCCGGGCATGGTTTTCTTAATCCTTCCGAGGAAAATATCTCCTACGGAAAAATTGGCCTTAGTCTTTTGACTATGAATTTCAACCAGCCTCGAATCTTCCAGTAAAGCAATTTCTACCTTAGTGGGATTAGACTCAATAATTAGCTCCTTTTTCAAGGTATATATATTAAAACATGTATAACCGAGTGCAGTATTAGGACTGCTTTAAGGATAGGTGAAACCTTGAGTTTGGGTAGAACTCATATACAGGCATCTTAATACTAACTTGTAGTAAAGCATTACTCTTTCAGAGTAAAAAATATTTTGTCAATAAGAAGAAAGAAATTCGATGCCTAAATTCACCCAGGTATTTCCTTCTCAGTTAATTAAATTCTAATTACCTATTTTTCTTCTTATGTCTATTTTTTCTAAGCCTTTTCTTACGCTTGTGCGTGGCTATCTTATGTCTTTTTCTTTTTTTACCGCAAGGCATAAATCGTTAATTTTTATAGATTTTCACAACGTTGTTTATATTCTAATGCTTTTTCGGCCTTTCCAGTTTCCTCAAATGCCTTAAATATTAAACAATTTGCTTTTTTATTTTTCTGATCTTTCTTTAAAATAGTCTCTAAACGCCCAATTGCCTTATCATATTGACCTGTTTGCATTCCAAATTTGGCCAACTGATAAAGTACTGGAATACTCTCTGGATGCTTTTTATCTAAACCTAAAAGCATCTGAATTCCTTTCATTGGATTATCCTGTGGAGGATTTTCCGCATAGCAACTAGCTAGATTTACTTGATGATTAATATTTTCAGGTTCTAAAGAACTTGCATTTTCAAATGCTTTAACTGCATGATCTAGACAATAAGCTTTGGCTTTGTCGTCAAAATCTTGTTGTAATGCAATGGCAAATGTTGTACCTGAAATGGACCATTGTTCTGCTGAATTTCCTATCTCAGCAATTTGCTCAGCGTAGTAACCCGCAATTATTGGATTCTTAAGACGATACCATTTTCCAGATAATTTTTCTAAAACAGAAATCTTAACTGAATCTATTTCCTGGGATTGTGCATCAAATTCCAACGCAGATACTTCTGCTTGGTCGCCTTTATTCAATTCTTCTTTGGATCTTTGAATTAAGGCATTAATATCAATTTTTTCTAAACTTTCAGCTCTCGACTTTTCGACAAGCTCTTGTGTCTTTGGAGTTATATCAAAGGCAAAGTATAACAATATGAATAAGCCTACAAAGGCCAATACTGTTATTTTTTGAACCTTACTCATCTACACCTTCTTCTACAGGTAGATCTTTAACCATAGTTTTAACCTGATCAACGAAAACTTTTGCAGGCTTGAAAGCAGGAATAAAGTGCTCAGGAATTTCAATTGCTACATTATTCTTTATATGTCTACCTATCTTCTTTGCTCTTTTCTTTACAATAAAAGATCCGAAACCTCTTATATAAACGTTTTCCCCAGTCGATAGTGATCCTTTCACTTCTTTGAAGAAGCTTTCTAATGCAACTAACACATCTACCTTAGGAACACCTGTTTTTTCGGATATCGTAGCTACCAAGTCCGCTTTTCTCATAACTCGATGGTTTTTTGAATTTGATTAATTCTATTTCTTTTCATTTAAAGGATGGCAAATTTCGGAATTTTATCCATCTATCAAAATTTTTAAGCTTCAATTTTATATATTTTTCTGATTTAGAGAGTGTTATAGTGGAAAACCGATCAATTTCACATGCTTTTTGTTGAATTGCAAGGGTTTTTGATTTGAATACCTTCATTTCTAAAGCTTAAATTATATCCGTCTTTTTGAGAATACAATAATGAATAGCTATTAATATGATCAAGAAAAACAATTAGGCGAATCCTAAAAGATGTTGAGTATATTTACACTAAATATATTTATATGCTGTATTCAATGACGGGTTTTGGAAGAGCTGAAGGCAAGCTGCATGACAAAAAGTTTTCAGTAGAGGTAAAATCTCTAAATGGCAAATCCTCAGATGTTAGACTAAAAATCCCTGCGTATTTTAGAGAAAAGGAATTAGTGATCAGGCAGATGATCAGTAAAAAACTCATCAGAGGTAAAATTGATGCCATCATTTCAATAGTTTCTGAAAGCGGTGATGATGAATATGGCCTAAATAAAGATTTGTTTAGAAAGTATTATAAAGAATTGAATGGCTTGAAATCAGAATTATCCATTGCTGATGCAGATATTATGTCATCCATACTAAGAATTCCTAATGTCATCCAAACTCAAGAAAATGATTTGAATGATGAAGATTGGAATTTGGTAAGCGAATTAATAGATGCTGCGGTTTCAAATCTTCAAAATTTTAGAAAAACAGAAGGTGACTCTTTAGAAAAAGATCTTAGGCATAGAGTTGATTCGATTGCTTCATTGCTTAGTCAAATTGAACCACACGAGAAGGAGAGGATGGTGGTGATTAAAGATCGAATCAGAAAAAATATCAACGAGTTTTTCAATAATAATGCGAACAGTGATGAAAATCGCTTCGAGCAAGAAATTTTTTATTACCTTGAAAAACTTGATATTAATGAAGAAAAAATCCGTCTTGCACAGCATTGTAAATACTTTGTAGAACAGCTTGAACAAGAAGGAATATCAAAAGGAAGAAAACTTAATTTTATCTCACAAGAAATTGGAAGAGAGATAAATACCATTGGCTCTAAAGCCCAGTTTTCAGCCATACAACAGATCGTAGTTCAAATGAAAGACGATTTAGAAAAAATAAAAGAGCAATTACTTAATACACTTTGAGCAATAAAAAAGCACAACAAAAACTTATGGTATTTACCGCTCCTTCCGGTGCAGGTAAAACGACCATTGTCAAACATCTTCTTAAGGAGTTTGACTTTTTAAGCTTTTCTGTGTCTGCAACTACTCGCGAGAAAAGAGAAGGAGAAGAAGATGGCATTGATTATTACTTTCTGCATAAACTTATTTTCCAGGATTTGATAGCACGAGATGCCTTTGTAGAATATGAAGAAGTCTACGCCAAACAAATTTATGGGACATTGAAAGCTGAAGTCGAAAGGAGATGGGAAAATGGCAAAACCATCGTTTTTGATGTTGATGTAAAAGGTGCAACAAAAATTAAAGAGTATTATAAAGATCAATGTCTTGTCGTTTTTATAAAACCACCCTCCTTGGATATTTTAATTGAAAGATTGAAAAACAGAGATTCTGAGTCTGAAGCAAGCCTAAAGAAAAGGATTGCAAGAGTCGAAAGAGAAATGAAATATGAAAACACTTTCGATATGGTATTGGTTAATGACTTATTAGATGTTGCCTTAAAGGAAGCAGAATTTATTACACAGGATTTTTTAATGAGCGATCATGAACACGTCAATAACTAAGGGAATAAAAGTCAGTGTGGTACCTAAGTATCAAGATACTGTCGAAAGAGAGAGCGTCATAGAATATTTATTCAGTTATGAAGTAACCATAGAGAATAATTCTAATCAACGCGTGCAATTAATCAGTAGACAGTGGAAAATATTTGATTCTAATAATTCTTATAGAATTGTAGAAGGTGATGGTGTAATTGGTAAACAACCTATTCTCAATCCTAAAGAGTTACATACCTACCAATCTTGGTGTCCACTAAATTCCGGCATTGGATACATGAAGGGTTATTATATTATGAAGGATTTGGATTTGAATGAAGAATTCAAAGTAAAAATTCCAAGATTTAATTTAGTAGCTCCTGAAGTTTGTAATTAAGCCTATTTAAATAAGGTAGCGTATAATTGTTTTCGCTTCCCCTCTTCCATTTCAATGAGTCCTCTTTTCATTTCCATGCCATAGGCATAACCTCTTAGCTTTCCATTCTTGCCTACCACTCGATGGCAAGGCA
Organism: uncultured Saprospiraceae bacterium; assembly: GCA_937961455.1. GTDB lineage: Bacteria > Bacteroidota > Bacteroidia > Chitinophagales > Saprospiraceae > CALGNN01. The sequence goes on along the minus strand of CALGNN010000038.1, from coordinate 1,440 downwards.
CAATAATCGCGATGGGATTATTTGCATTAGCTGAGGCTACCGCACGTACCGCACTGGACTGTCCAATCTCAATGGCTAAATCTTCATAGCTAATAATTCTACCATAAGGAATGGTCAAAAGCGCTTTCCATACTTTTTGTTGGAATTCCGTACCTGAACTTAAATCTATAGGTAGATCAAAAACCTTTCTTTTTTTATTGAAATACTCTGTCAGTTGATACTTTGCTTCCCTTAATGTTGCATTGTTTTTTTGAATGGAAATTTCTGTTTCTTTGACACGCTCAATAGATGTGATGTGATCATTAGTCGAACTGATCTTCAGTGAACCATAGGGTGAGCTTAAATAACTGTGGTATGCTATCATTGTCAGGCTTAAGCAAGTCAAATGTAAAAAAATTGTAATATATATTTTATTAATCACTCTGCTAATTCAACAATATTTCAAGATTCGTGATCAAATATTAGCTTTGCAGTTCAATTGATTAAATACCAAGTGGATTATTTAGAAAAATTAAAAGCCATAAAAGCCCGTTTTTTAGACCTTGAGGAGAAATTATCAGATCCTGAAGTTATTACGGATGTCAAACGCTTTTCAAAAATTAATAAGGAGTACAAATCACTTCAAGAACTTTCCGATGCCTGCGATGCCTATGAAGAACTCCTAGGTAATATTGATACGGCGAAGGAAATGCAAAAAGAAAATGATGAAGAAATGAAATCCATGGCCAAAATGGAATTGGATGAATTGATTCCTCAGAAAGAAGATTGGGAAGAGCGTTTGAAAATTTTACTCATCCCTAAAGATCCTGAAGATTCAAAGGATGTCATTTTTGAAATTAGATCTGGAACAGGCGGTGACGAAGCGAGCATATTTGCTGGAGACTTGTATAAAATGTATACCAAATATTTTGAAACCAAAGGATTCAAAGTAAATGTACTTGATGTCAATGAGGGAACGGTTGGAGGATATAATAAGATTGTCTTAGAGATTTTTGGAGATCAAGTATTTGGCACCCTAAAATTTGAGTCAGGTGCTCATCGCGTACAAAGGGTACCGAAAACGGAAAGCCAAGGAAGGGTGCATACCTCTGCAGCAACTGTAGTAGTGATGCCGAAGTATGAGGAAGAAGATTTAGAAATCAAAAAAGATGACCTCAAAGTTGATACCTTTCGTGCGAGTGGCGCAGGAGGACAGCATGTCAACAAGACTGAGTCAGGTGTGCGATTCACCCACCTTCCTACTGGTATCGTAGCAGAAAGCACAGACTCAAGATCCCAGCACAAAAACCGTGAAATTGCTATGGAGCGTCTCCGTGCTAAAATTATCGTCGTCCAAAAGGAAAGAGCAAATGCTGAACAAAAACAGCAAAGAAAATCATTGGTAGGCTCGGGCGATCGATCTGATAAAATCAGGACTTACAATTATCCTCAGAATAGGGT
>CALGNN010000037.1 GCA_937961455.1 uncultured Saprospiraceae bacterium | reverse complement strand
TTATGATTGATTTAATTTCTAAGGATTCTTTTATTTTTAATTCACCGGCAATGCTGACAATTCTTTTTTTATCAATGGTTCTAATTTGATCAATAGCCACTTTCCCATTTTTATTTTTAAATTTCACTTTTACCCTAGTAGGATAATTTTTGGTATTTGAAGTGATCGGTGCAATGATAATAGTACGCAAATATTTATTCAATTCATTTGGAGAAATAATAACACAAGGTCTGGTCTTTTTTATTTCGCTACCAATTGTGGGGTCCAGATTTACGACCACAATTTGATATTGTTTCAATTCCATTCCTCAAAATCTTCATCTTCAAAAACATCATCAATTAATAAGTTGTCATCTCCATTCTTACTCATTTGTTGAAATTTTTGCGCCCACTTTTCTCTGGGGTTTTTAATGGGCTTAATCATTATATATTCCTTTTCTAAAACAAGTTCTACTGCTTCATCAATTTCATATTTCTCCAAGATCGTTTTTGAAAGTCTTAATCCTTTTGAATTTCCAATTTTAATGATTTTAGTTTTCATGTATATTATATTGTTATTACAATGTACATACAATTAACGACTAAGTCAAATCGCATATTTGATTTAGAAGTATCGATATTTCTAATCACACTGAACTTCTAAAGGGGGTATAATTCCTATTTCTTGATTAGTATTATTTTTGAACCAATTTCGACTTTTCTTCAATTGAGTTTTTTTGACCCAATTTCTTTTCTTTTACTTTTTAGTTCAATTTGAAGGCTATTATTTTCACATGCCATAAAATGTATTTGGTTCATTACTTGTTTGATGTAGCAATGACTTTAATTTCATAATTGTAAAATGAATATTTAGGATTAAGATTTGCATCGAGCATGTAGGACTGCATAATCCTCAAATAGCTTTTCAATGCACCATCTTCACTGAGGGTAATTTCGGATCTATCTTCGTCTGTCATTGATGCGAGTCTAATTTTATTATTTTCTTGATCCTCTTCCGAAGGATATTTTTCAAAGGGTTTGTATAAAGCATTCACAAATTGTTTTTTTGCTGTATTTGATTGTTCGGGTGTATCTGAAAACTCATAGAAGATGGTAGCATCATCCATTATTGATTTAGATGTTTCATACAAGAATTCAATCGGTCGTTCTGAATTTGTTGCAGAGATTTTGCAAACTATACTGTCGCCATTTTCTGTGGGAACATTCAGATCTAATAGTGCATGAATATGAGCAAAATGAGATGAAAATGCGGTCGTAAATATATTAACACTATCATTCTCAATCTGTCTTAGGTTGTTATTAATATATTTTTTCATGTAAGGATCTTCGAGGGTATCTATGCATTCCAATCTTTTAGTGTAATTGGATGTAAGGAATTCTCCCATCAAGGCAGGATCAGCAAAAGATAATTGATTTGATGATTCATTCATTTTAAATAAAATACTAGGGTATTTGTTTACTTCCTTTGCAATGTGCGCACAATCTCTTCCGAATAATAGTTTTATCCAAGTTTTGTCACTAGGCACAACTTCTAAAGTGTTGCTCATGGTATCATGCTTGATTCCTATGGTATCTGTATGGTGTTTCGAAGATTCGATTATTCCATCTCTAATGTCAATAGCTATTTCATTGACTTCATAAAGTTGCAGCGTTCCATTACCAAGACTAAATTTTAGTTTCTCGTAGTCCCCTGTAATAATCGTATCATAAACTACTTGACTTATTCCAAGTGTGCTATTCAGTAAAATCAATAAAAGGATCGTAAAGCGTTTTAATTTCATGGTCTATAGTTTTAGCTTTTCAAATTTACCAACAGTTACATAAACTTATCAAGTTAACATGAAATAAAGCCTATCCAATTGATAAAATTAAATATTACTCCTCTTCCAAATAACTAAAGCATATGCTTTTTAAAATTTCATTTTCTTTTCTGGATAGCCCTTTTGCATTGCAAAGAATTACGATACCTTTTGCTTGCTTTCTATTATAGGCCATGAGTGATTTGAAGCCATAAGAGATCCCACCATGGTACATTATTTTTGAATGATTTTTATGAATTCGCATCGCTAAGCCCATGCCTTCAGCATCACTGATGTTGATTTGTTCTTCTTCCATTTCCAGAATTGTGGCATGTAAGTTCATATTCGTTCTACCATCTGACAAAATGAATTCCAGCAATCGGCACATATCTTGAATGTTTGAATAAACATTTCCCGCACCCTTCGTGGCTTCAGAAAAGCGCCAAGTATTTTTTGGGTATTGATTAGAGCTGAGAGGATTTACCACTTGATAAAATTGGTGCTCAGAAATCCCCATGCTTGTAGCTTCCATTTGTAAAGGCTCAAAAATTTCTTTTTTCATAATGCTAGCTAATGAAGCATCTTGAATTTGAGAACAGAGATGACCAAGCAATCCCATCCCTAGATTGGAATATTGAAATTGTTCCTTCCCACCAGCTTTGAATTTATAGAGAAATCGAAGCATATTATTTTCCTCGTAATGAAGGAATGGATCACCTGGAGATCGCAGCGCACTCCAATAAAAATTCTTTGGCATTTTGGGTAGTCCAGAAGTATGGGTCAATAAATTCTGAAAAGTTAATTGATTAGAAATTTTGTTTGCACTACTTGGCAGGAATTGCGAGACAACTTGGCTTATGGCAATGTCCTCTTTTTTTAAAGTTTGCAAGGTAGCGATGCCTGTAAAGACTTTGGTGATGGAACCTATTTCAAATAGCTTATCGCCATTGGCTTTCTTCTTTAAGCGTCCTTCTTCTAGGATAAAACCGTGGGTTGCTATTTCACCATTTTCAAAGACGCCCACTGCGATTTCTGTTCCTTCGGGTAATTGTAAAAAGGTGTTCCAGTTTAAGGTTTGGGTATGGGTAAGTGTAATGGAGGTGAGAAGGAGGATAAGGGTAATGCAGGATTGTTGTTTGAATAAATAGTAGTCTTTAATAGTTTTATAATTATACACAACATTTAAAATTTCAACTAAAAAACAAGGAATCTAGAATATTTTGAAAAAGAAAAGTTGACTTACTTCCCCGTAAAATTCGCTGGACGCTTTTCCACAAACGCTTGCGAGCCTTCCTTCACATCATCCGTATTCATCAAGGTTCCAAAAGAGCGATACTCCTCCTCAAAACCATTCAGGTTTTTATCGAAAAAAGCATTGACCAATCGGATGGTCTCTGCGATGGCAATAGGTCCCTTGGACAAGATCTTGTTCATCATCTTTTTGCACGCTGCCATCAATTCTTCTGGAGTGGTCACCTTACTTACCAGGCCTAGACGCTGGGCTTCTTCCGCTCCGATCATGTTGGTGGTCAACATCAATTCTAGAGCACGACCCTTGCCGATCAACTGCACCAGTCGCTGTGTGCCTCCATAGCCCGGCACTAGACCTAAGTTGGCCTCGGGTTGTCCAAAGCGGGCATTGTCTGATGCGATTCTGATATGGCAGGCCATCGCTAATTCATTACCGCCACCTAAAGAAAAACCATTAACGGCAGCGATCACGACCTTCTTACTCTGCTCGATGGCATCAAATATATCATGTCCTTTTTTCGATAACAACATGCCCTCATCATCCTTCAGATCACTAAACTCCGTGATGTCCGCACCTGCGATAAAAGCCTTCTCTCCTGCCCCTGTGATGATCACACCTTGGATGGCATCATTCGTCGGTAACGCTGTGATGAAGAAATGATGAAGCTCATTCATCGTCTCCGTATTTAAAGCATTGAGCGCCTTAGGTCGGTTGATGACCACTGTTGCAATGCGCTCCGCTATTTGTATATCTAGTATTTTATATTCCATGTCTTAAACTAATTTATCTATCAGATCTACGATGCGTTCTGTGGCCTTCCCATCCCATAATTCTGGGATTGCTCCTTTCTTATAAGTGCCATTGAGTATTTCATCAATCTTTTCTTTGATGGGTGCGATCTCAAAAGGCAGTAAGGTATTCGATCCAATTATAAGTGTACTAGGTCGCTCAGTATTGTCCCTGATCGTCAAACAAGGCACTTGTCTGAAAGTCGTCTCCTCTTGAATCCCTCCACTATCCGTCACCACAAAAGCACAATCTGCAATCAATTTCTGAAAAGCAAAATAATCCAAGGGACCTGTCAAGATGCAATTGTCATTACTGTTGACCTGATCGTCCAAACCAAACTTGACCAAATTTTTCTTTGTTCTCGGATGAATGGGGAAAACCAATTTCATATCCGAAGTAATGTGATTGATCATCTCAATCATTTTCTTCAAGGATGCTTCATTATCTACATTCGAAGGTCGGTGCATCGTCATCAAAACAAAAGGCGTATCCTCAATATCCAATTCGGTCTTGATCGTCGAACTTTGAATCGATGCATCAAAGGCTACAATGGTATCGATCATCGTATTTCCTACCAAATGCACATTTTTACTAAAACTCATTTCATCTTGTAAGTTTTCAATGCCACTGGACTCTGTCACAAAATGAATATCGGAAATTTGATCCGTGATAATTCTGTTGATCTCCTCTGGCATTTCTCGATCACGACTCCTGAGGCCACTTTCTAAATGTGCCAAGGTGCAAGAGGTTTTATGTGCCGCTAAGGCCGAAGCCAAGGTAGAATTTACATCTCCTGGCACGATGACCAAATCCGGCTGTTCTTTAGCTAAGATTTCTGATAAGGAAGATATGATGGTTCCAATCTGATTGGCTGGAGTCAGCTTGCCCACACCTAAATGATAGTCCGGCTTCTTCAACTGCAATTGGGTAAAAAATATATCTGACATGGCTGCATCAAAATGCTGCCCTGTATGAATGAGGATGTATTCAAAGTCGGTAGCATGTTCTTTAAATACTCTTTCAAACTGCGTGACCTTGATAAAATTAGGTCTGGTTCCTATGATAATTACAATCTTCTTAGCCATCTATGCTTCAATTAATATGCTGCGAAACTACAACAATTATTTTGGCAAAACTTTCCATGCATCAAGATTCTTTGCCAACAATTTTTCACATGCTAGAATATCATTTTCAAAATAAGGATACAATTGATC
>CALGNN010000036.1 GCA_937961455.1 uncultured Saprospiraceae bacterium | reverse complement strand
AGCATTAAATTAAACCAGGAATCTGACTTTTTTCTTTTTGATCTAAGTGGAAATTTAATAAGTAAAGGTACAGCGCAAGGCATGCTAGAATTAACTGAATTTTATCCAGGTCTATACATACTAGTCCTAGATACACCAGATTGTGTTATGAGCAAAAAAATAATAATTAACTAAGAATAAAAGCGCTTAAGTTTTAAGCTGCCATTCGCATTTTTTCGTTACGGTAGTATTCTGAGAATGATACCATTTTTTCTAGTTCCTCATCCCAAAGATTGTGAAACATCATTTTAAGACTTTCTAAAAATGTAACTTTTGTAACGTACTTGTTTAGAATCTCATTTTCTTTAACAGCTCTTGCCAAATTGTAATTTGGTATAAGGCTATTTAAATGATGCACATGATGATATCCAATATTTCCAGTCAACCAATGGAATACTTTAGGCAACTTATAAAAGGTTGCACCTCTTATTGCAGAAATTAAAAATGACCAATTCTTCTTCCAGTGCTTGTAAGAAAATTCATGTTGGTGTTGTACATAGAAAAACCAGAAAGCAATGATTCCAAATAATACTACCAATGAAAATTGGATCAACAAGAATTTTTTCCATCCAATCAAAACTGCAAGTAAGGTATAGACAGCGGCTATTGCTAGATTATTTCTGAGCTGAATCCATTTGATGTTTTTCCAAGTTTTGAAATTGAAAAATGGAAATCGATTGCTAATGATAAAATAATAAATCGGCGCTATAATGAAAGTAACCACAGGAAATCTCCAAATTCTATAAGCTAATTTTCCATACCATTTGGCGGCTCTATATTCATTGACAGTTAGTGTAGGAATGTCTCCAACATCTCTGTGCTCTTCTTCTAACATACCATTATGGCCATGATGGTGATTATGGACTTTAGCCCAGTATTTATATGGAATGGTACTAAAGAAACTGCAAATAAATCCAATCGTATTATTTAGCTTCTTAGATTTAAAAAATGACTGATGTCCACAATCGTGCTGAATGATAAAAATCCTTACAAGAAAAAATGCATTGATTATAGCTAAGGCAATAGTCAAAAGTATAGACCATCTTAAGCTGAAATACATTAAAACCCAAAGGCTCACATATGGCACAAATGTAGATATAATCTGCCCAACAGCCCTTTTGTTATCTGGTTGTTGATACTTTGCTAAAATCTCTTTCCAATTCTTAAGGGACTCTTTAATCTCCTGATCTATTTTGCTAAACTTACTTTTATTCGATTCGATCATTTCTTAAACCAATTCTGCAAATGTTACGTTAAAATTTTTTCTTTAAATTTTCAAGAAGTTCTAGATGTATGGGTTTTATATACCAAGCCAAAAGTTTTCTAAATAAATAGAAACCACGAATACTAATGGTCTCTTCAATCTTTGTTTCGACTTCATTAGCTGATGTAAAGTTATAAATAATCTCTAAATCTAGTATTCCAATAGGTCGAGCAAAATACCTAATCGTCTTCTGATTGATACTCACATCAACTTTATAGGAAATAGGTAATATATATAACGCTCTTTCTCTAATTAAGTATTTATTAGTTCCAATTGTTTGATTGGAATAAATTATTGGATGCAATTCAGCATAGGCATCTAAATTCGAAAAATAAAACATTACTTCTTTTATGGGACCCCCTATTGTGCTGATTATGTTGACTTTTTCCAAAAGAAAATTTATTTGAGGATCAAATATAAAAAAAGGGACATACTACACAATCAAAAGTATGCCCCATACAAAGGGCTCTTCTATAAAGTTTCATAGTTATGGTATGGCTTAGAATGACACGCATAAAACATAACGTCTTAGTAGTATTTCTAAGAGTACACATAAACCCTCTGCAAAAAATTGAAATCTAATGAATAGAAATTATTACAATTTCAAATTCAATAACCAGCCTTGTTTTTACTTGGAAAAAATGAGTGAAGCTTGAAATTATATTGTAGTATTATTTTTGAGCGACAAACCTTTTGATTCCAATTATTAGACGTTACAATAAGTGGATGCCACAGTTTCAAACCCATTTTCGGTAAAACTAGATACTTGGTTTTGCCAGATGATAAAACAAGCTATTTTAATATTTCTTTACTCAATTTTTTTGGTATTTTATTTTGCCATCAATGATGGTATATTGGACACGAGCGTCAAGAATTTCAGGAGCTGAACAACTTATTAAGTTTTTATCTAATATGGTTATGTCCGCATATTTGCCAAGCTCTAAAGAACCTTTTTGTTTTTCTTCAAACGCTCCATACGCATTAGCAAGCGTATAAGAATGAAGGGCTTCACGCCTGGAAAGGCTTTGCTCTGGGAAAAATTCAAATCCATTGTCAGATCTGGTTCTTGTTACAGTAGCATAAAAGCTTTCTAAAGGATTCACATCTTCTACAGGAGCATCAGTGCCATTCATTACTACTGCGCCAGCGTCAAGAAGTGATCTCCATGCATAGGCACCTTGCATGGCTCGCAATTTACCAAGTCTCTTTGTCACGAAGGGTGCATCCGATGTGCAATGAACACCTTGCATCGAAGCTATTACATCCAATTCTTTAAATCTCGGAATGTCTTCTGGGTGTAAATGCTGTGCATGTTCAATTCTCCACCGGCGATCTTTGTCTGCTCCATGGACAGCATATTTTTCTTCCACAACATCCAATACTTCTCTGTTCGCACGATCACCAATGGCATGAACACAAAGTTGCATGTCGTGTTTAATACATAGATCAGCAATTTTATTCATCTCTTCAATGCTCGTAGTATTTTGGCCATGGAAGTTTTGCTTGTCACTATATTGTTTTAACAACCAAGCCCCATAAGATCCAAGTGCTCCATCCAGTTCAGTTTTAATGGCTCGACAAGTGAAAAAACCATCTCCTTCATTAATGATTGGGAAACCTGATAAATTTCCTTCCATGGTTTCAGAATTATGTCGCAGCATTGCATAAAGTCTTAAGTCCAAATCTCCATCATTGGCCATGTCTGTATAGCGTTCTATTTCTGTGTAGCTCGATCCTGCATCTTGAAAAGAAGTTATTCCATTTGAGATACATTCTTCCATAGCTTTCTCTATGCCTTCATACCACCTATCAGTTAAATCTTCCTGTGAAAGGCTGTTAATATACTCCTGGTATTTTGCTCTAATGAGCACCATAGCTCGCTCTTCAAACATGCCGATCGCTTCTCCTTCAGGTCCTCTTACAATTTCTCCTCCGACTGGATTTCCAGTTTCTTTACTAATCCCTGAAAGTTTCATGGCATTTTCATTTGCAAATAAACCATGTCCACTCGCATGGGTTAACATCACAGGATTGTTAGGAGAAATTTTTGATAAAGCATCATGATAAGGGTACCCATGAACTTCATTCGCAAGAGCTTCATCCCATTTTTCCTGATGCCAACCACGTCCAATAATCCATTCACCCTCTTCAGCAGTTTGTACTTTTTCTTCAACAGCTTTAACAATTTCATTCCAATTTTTCGATTTCAAAAAATTCAAATTCATCAAACTACTTCCCAGTCCAGAAAAGTGCCCGTGACCTTCTATAAAGCCAGGCATTACAAACTGGTCCTTTGCATCAATTACTTGAGTGGATGCAGTCTTCAAATCTAACGCGCCTTGATTTTCACCTAAATAAATAATTACTCCATCATCAACAGCCAGCGCTTCGAAAACTGTAGCATCTTCATCCATGGTTTCAATATGACCGTTTATGATGATCAGATCAATGGATTCTTCCGAGCTGCAAGAATTAAATAAGAGAAGAATTGTTAAACAAATATATGTGAGTGACGGTTTAAGCATTTTTTAAGTTTGACTATTGGATTATATAGTAATTTAGCAAATGATGGAGCTTGTAGGAAAATTTTATAAACAATTCTGTGAATATCTTGAAAATCACGCTTTAGTAGGTGATCCACAAAACTTGTATGATCCAGCTAATTATATACTTGGAATTGGAGGAAAACGATTTAGGCCAATAGCAGCTTTGCTTGGTTCTCATTTGTATGATTCTAATATGGATGATGCACTTATTGTAGCCCACTCAATTGAAATGTTTCACAATTTTTCTCTCGTTCATGATGATATCATGGATGAGGCGGATAAAAGAAGAGCGAAAGAAGCAACTCATATTAAATATGGAATACCAACAGCCATCTTGGCAGGAGATGTAATGCTGGTTGAAGTTTTCAGAATACTTCAAAAAATATCAAATCAATCAGTCTCATTTAACTTGCAAAAAATCATGGCTGATATCGCAAAGCTTGTTTGTGAAGGTCAGCAAATGGATATGAATTTTGAGACGCAAAGTGAAGTTCCAATTTTGGACTACATCACTATGATCAAGAATAAGACAGCTGTCCTCTTAGGCGCAGCTTTTAAAATGGGTGCAATAATCAATGGGGCGCCTGAAAAAGACGCACAATTACTTTTTGACTACGGCGTGAATCTTGGGATTGCTTTTCAGATAGATGATGATATCTTAGACAGCTTTGGCGATCCTGAAACATTTGGGAAAAAAGTAGGAGGAGATATTATCCAAAAGAAGAAAACCATCTTGTATCTCCTTGCATTAAAAAAGGAAAAGAAAAAGCTTTTGGATTATTATGCGAAAGAACTTGATAATGTAACTGGTAAGGGAATTGCGCAGCATGTTGAAGAAGTGAAATCTATATTTATTGAAACAGAAGCATTATCCTCGGCTAAAACCCTTGGAAAGGAATTTGCTCAAAAAGCCATGAATTGTATCAAAGAATTAAATTTAAACGAAAAATCAAAATTAGAACTTCAACAGTTTCATGAGCTAGTATTAAAAAGAAGCTATTAAAGGAATACCAGCTTATCTATGTGTTCAAGAAAATTTTCATATTCCACCATTCTTTGTCTGTGTGGACTTCATACTTTTCATAGAAATTAATTGCAGGCTGATTCCAGTCCAAGACCTGCCACTTAATTAGACGGTATTCTTTTCTACGGGCTTCTTCAAGAAGTTTGCTGAATATCATTTTGCCAACACCTGAACCTCGATATTTTTCTTCAACGACAAAATCTTCGAGATAAAGCATTCTTCCTTTCCAGGTCGAATAGGTGCCATAATAAAGCGCCATTCCAATTATGGAATCAACTTTTTCTGCTACGATACATTCAAATGAGCCTTTTTCAAAGTCCATTATATAATCGTCAAGAGTTGCCGTAAGCTGATCTTCAGCCTTTTCATATTTTGCTAGTTCTGCAACCAATTGATAAATAGACGGTAAATCTCTCTTTTTAGCTTTACGAATGTGGAGTTTCACTAATAAGCGGTTTTCTGTTTGCTAAAATTTCAATTGTAATTGGAGATTAACTGTCATAACCACTTAATACAAAATATAATTCCATAAAAAGCTTTTTTTTTCATGTGAAAATCTTTTGAAACTTTTAATGATTTAATGAAAAAATGGCTTTGGTAAGATGATAATTAATTCTATCTTTGCAGCTCTTTTCGACGAAGGTATCAATAGCTCCTTCTAGAAAAGAAATTTTATTTAGATGTACAATTGCAAATTTAAAATATAAAAAGTAGATATGCCTACTATAAATCAGTTGGTAAATAAAGGACGGAAAAGGATCATCCAAAAAAGCAAATCACGTGCGCTTGAAGGAAGTCCACAAAAGCGAGGCGTTTGTACCAGAGTTTATACCACAACACCTAAGAAACCTAATTCAGCTTTGAGAAAGGTAGCTAAGGTGAGGTTGACTAATGGGATAGAGGTGATTGCCTACATTCCAGGAGAAGGTCACAATTTGCAAGAACACTCTATTGTATTGATAAGAGGAGGAAGGGTGAAAGACTTACCGGGTGTAAGATATACCATCGTAAGAGGTGCTTTAGATACAGCGGGTGTTACAGATAGATTACAAAGTAGATCAAAATACGGTACAAAAAGACCAAAATCATAATTAGTTAAGATGCGGAAAAGAAAGCCTAAAATTAGATTTGTTGCACCTGATCCTAGATATCAGGATACTTTAGTTACTCAATTTGTTAATAATATTATGTTAGCAGGTGGTAAAGGGACAGCATTCAAACTTTTTTATGATGCAATGGATATTGTAAAAGAAAAAACGGGAGAGGATGAACATGAGTTATGGAAAAAGGCTTTATCTAATGCAACTCCTCAAGTAGAAGTAAGATCAAGAAGAATTGGTGGTGCTACTTTTCAGATACCAACACAGATTCCTGGGAAAAGAAAAACTTCTATTGGAATGAAATGGTTGATCAGATTTGCCAGAGAAAGATCTGGAAAAGGATTTGCTGATAAATTGGCAAATGAAGTAATAGCAGCTTCAAAAGGTGAAGGTGCGGCAGTGAAAAGAAAAGAAGATACTCATAGAATGGCTGAATCAAACAGGGCATTCGCACACTTTAGAGTTTAAGTAATAATATTATAGTAGTTAGTAGAAATGGCAAAAAAGGATTTAAGTAAAACGCGAAATATTGGAATTGCAGCTCACATTGATGCTGGAAAAACAACCACTACCGAGCGTGTATTATACTACACAGGAAAGACTCACAAAATTGGAGAAGTACACGATGGTGCTGCTACAATGGATCACATGGAGCAAGAGCAAGAAAGAGGTATTACCATTACTTCTGCTGCAACTAAGACTGAGTGGAATTGGAAAGATGAGTCTTACGTAGTTAATATCATTGATACTCCGGGTCACGTTGATTTTACTGTTGAGGTAGAAAGATCATTAAGAATTCTTGATGGAACTGTAGCCTTATTCTGTGCTGTTTCAGGAGTTGAACCACAATCAGAAACTGTTTGGAGGCAAGCAGATAGATATAAAGTACCTAGAATTGGATTCGTTAATAAAATGGATCGTTCAGGTGCAGATTTCTTTAATGTTGTAAATGACGTTAGAGAAAAACTAGGTGCAAATGCCATTCCTATCCAAGTTCCAATTGGAGCTGAAGAGGATTTCAGAGGTGTTATAGATCTTATTACAAATGAAGCTATCATTTGGAATGAGCACGACATGGGTATGACCTACGAAACCATCGATATACCTGCAGAATTGCAAGGAGATGTTGATGAGTGGAAAGAAAAACTATTAGAATCTTTGGCAGAGTATGACGAGTCCTTAATGGAGAAATACTTTGAAGATCCTAATTCTATCACAGCGGATGAGATGAGAAAAGCGATTAGAGCAGCAGTATGTGATATGAGCTTAGTACCTATGATGTGTGGTACCGCTTTTAAAAATAAAGGTGTGCAGGCAATGCTTGATGCTGTTTGTGCATTTTTGCCATCACCACTTGATATAGAAGGTATTGAAGGAACAAATCCTGATACTGAGCAAACTGAAATTAGAAAGCCTGATGCTGACGAGCCTTTCTCAGCCTTAGCTTTTAAAATTGCTACCGATCCTTATGTTGGTAGACTAGCCTATTTCAGAGTGTATTCAGGTACGCTTGATGCAGGTTCATATATATTAAATAATAGAACAGGGAAGAAAGAGCGTATATCACGTATATATCAAATGCATGCCGACAAGCAAATTCCAATGGAAAGTGTTGAGGCAGGTGATATCGCAGCAGGTGTAGGTTTTAAAGATCTAAGAACTGGGGATACATTATCTTCCTTAGATAAGCCAATCATCTTGGAAAGTATGTCTTTCCCTGATCCAGTAATTGGAGTTGCAGTTGAGCCTAAGACGCAAAAAGATGTTGATAAATTAGGAATGGCTCTAGCTAAATTGGCAGAGGAAGATCCTACGTTTAAGGTGAGATTTGATGAGGATACAAACCAAACCATCATTAGTGGTATGGGAGAGTTACACCTTGAGATCATCGTGGATAGACTCAAAAGAGAATTTAAAGTTGAGTGTAATCAAGGGCAGCCACAGGTTACCTACAAAGAAGCACTTACCATGTCTAAAGATCATACTGAACGTCTTAAGAAACAATCAGGTGGATCTGGATTATTTGCACAAATTCAATTTGAATTAGGTCCTGCAGATGAAGAGTTTTTAGAATCAGAAGATTTTAAATCAGGAAAAGATACCTTACAATTTGTGAATGAAATTAGAGGAGGATCTGTTCCTAAAGAATATTTCCCAAGTGTAATCAAAGGGTTTAAAGCCATGATGGGCAATGGAATTCTTGCAGGTTATGGAATGGATAGCATGAAAGTTCGTCTTTATGATGGAGCCACTCACGCAGTAGATTCTAAACCTATTGCATTTGAATTGGCTGCTAAAGAAGGTTTTAGAGCAGCAGCTCCTTCATGTAAGCCTGTTTTACTTGAGCCAATTATGAAATTGGAGGTAGTAACACCAGATGAGTTTACAGGAAATGTAATTGGAGATTTAAATAGAAGAAGAGGATTGCCTACTGGACAAGAAACAAGAACAGGTGGAGCCATTGCCATTCAGGCAACTGTGCCTTTGTCTGAGATGTTTGGTTATGTGACGGATTTAAGAACCATCACATCAGGTAGAGCAAGTTCAACAATGGAATTTTCACACTACGCAGCTGCGCCAAATGCGATTGCTAAAGAAGTGATTGAAAAAGCTAAAGGAGAAGTTAAAGTATAATATTATATAACAATAAACTGGGTAATGAATCAGAAAATAAGAATCAAATTACGCTCTTACGATCACAACTTGGTTGACAAGTCAACTGAGAAGATTGTGAAGACTGTGCGTAATAGTGGCGCGGTTATTACCGGCCCGATTCCGCTGCCCACTGAGAAAGAAGTATTTACCGTTTTGCGATCACCGCACGTAAATAAGAAATCTCGTGAGCAGTTTCAGTTAAGAACACATAAAAGACTTATCGAGATTTACACACCAACACAAAAAACGGTAGACGCGCTCTCCAAGTTAGAGCTCCCTTCTGGTGTGGACATTCAGGTTAAACTAACCTGATAAATAATCAAGATTATCTTTTAATTTTTTTCGACCTCAAGATGGAGTCGAACATAAATTAGACGCTTTAAAATAAATTACGAACACTTAAACATATAAAGAGTGAACGGAATAATAGGAAAGAAAGTAGGAATGACCAGCATCCATTTAGAAAATGGAAAAAACGTTTCATGCACGGTCATAGAAGCAAAGCCAAACGTGATTACTCAAATGAAAACTGAGGAATCCGATGGTTATAATGCTTTTCAATTAGCCTATGGCGAAAGAAAAGCTAAAAATCTTAGTCAGGGTTTAATGGGCCATCTAGAAAAAGCTGGAACAGGTCCTAAACAAAAGATCATTGAATTCAGAGATTTTGATCCAACCAGTTTGGTAAGCCCAGCTGCTGAAGGTGAGGAAGCACCTGCTGAAGGAGAAGGTCTAGCTAAGAAATTAGGAGATTTAATTTCTGTATCTGAAGTTTTTAAGGAAGGAGATGTAGTGAACGTTATTGGAACTTCTAAAGGAAAAGGTTTTCAAGGTGTTGTCAAAAGACACGGCTTTAAAGGAGTAAATGATGCGACACACGGTCAGCACAACCGTCAGAGAGCTCCTGGATCTATTGGTGCAGCTTCTTACCCAGCAAAAGTATTTAAAGGAATGCGAATGGGTGGAAGAACAGGAGGTAATCGTATTAAGATGCAAAACCTTCAAGTAGTAAAAATTTTACAAGATAAACACCTTGTATTGATTAAAGGAGCTGTTCCTGGTCATAAAGGTGCCATCGTAATCATTGAAAAGTAATTGGAAATGAAATTAGATGTATTAAATATAGAAGGCAAATCCACTGGAAGATCAGTAGAACTTCCTGATGACATATTTGGTGTTGAGCCAAATGAGCATGCCGTATGGTTGGCTGTAAAGCAGTTTAGAAATAATCAAAGAACAGGTACCCATAAAGCTAAAGAAAGAGGAGAGATTAAAGGCTCAACTAGAAAGATTAAGAAGCAGAAAGGAACGGGTACAGCCAGAGCAGGTGATATCAAAAACCCATTGTTTAGAGGTGGTGGTAGAATTTTTGGACCACGTCCAAGAAAGTACCACATCAAATTGAACAAGAAAGTGAAGAGCTTAGCTAGAAAGTCTGCTTTGTCTGACAAAATAGCTAATGGAGATATCGTAGTCATTGAAGACTTTACTTTTGATGCTCCTAAGAGCAGTCAATTAGGAAATGTCCTCAGCAATCTTGATATGTCTGATGCTAAGACACTTTTGGTGACAGCTGATTATGATAAGACCTTATATCTGTCATCTAAAAACTTGAAGAAGTCTAAAGTGATGAATGCTAAAGACCTTCATACTTATGCTATTCTGAATGCCAATAAACTGGTATTGTCAGAGAGTTCTGTTAAAACGATTGAAGAAACCTTTGGATCTAAATAAGATATTATGGCCAAAAGAGTATTAATAAAACCGATCATATCTGAGAAAGCTGAAATGCTAACAGAGAATCACAATAAGTACAGCTTCATTGTGGATCGGAAAGCGAATAAAATTGAAATAAAACAAGCAATTGATAAATTGTATTCAGTATCTGTTGCCAAAGTGAATACGATAGTAATGCCATCTAAGCAGAAAAGTAGAAACACCAAATCCGGAGTGGTTAAAGGTTCAGTTTCTTCTTATAAGAAGGCGATTGTTACACTAGCACCAGGAGAAGAAATTGATTTCTTCACTGATATTTAAAACTTAGGAAGATGCCAGTTAAAAAGTTTAAACCAATTACTCCGGGTTTGAGAGGAAAAGTAGGAATGGATTATTCCACGCTTACAACTGATAAGCCTCACAAGCCACTTTTGGAAAAGCTTACGAAAAGCGGTGGAAGAAATAATTCCGGTAAAATGACTGTCCGTAACAGAGGTGGTGGTCACAAAAGAAGATACCGTGTTATTGATTTCAAAAGAAATAAAGAAGATGTAGCTGCAACTGTATTGACGATTGAGTATGATCCAAATAGATCTGCTTTCATTTCACTCGTTGAATATGATGATGGTCAAAAAGCATACATCATTGCACCAAACGGTATCAAAGTAGGAGATAAAGTAATGTCTGGAAAAAATGCAACACCAGATGTTGGCAATCAATTATATCTATCTGATATTCCATTAGGATCTAACATACATGCGATTGAGATGACACCTGGTAGAGGAGCAGTCTTGGCGAGAAGTGCTGGAAATTATGGAGTACTTATGGGAAGAGAAGGAAAGTATGCCATCGTTAAGATGCCATCAGGTGAGGTTAGAAAGATACTTTTGACTTGTAAAGCAACCATAGGAATTACCTCCAACGGAGACCATGGATTGCAAGTAAGTGGAAAAGCTGGTAGAAGCAGATGGTTAGGAAAAAGACCAAGAGTAAGAGGGGTTGCGATGAATCCAGTGGATCACCCGATGGGTGGTGGTGAAGGAAGAGCTTCTGGGGGGCATCCACGTTCAAGAACCGGTGTTATGGCTAAAGGTCAAAAGACGCGAAACAATAAGAAGCACAGCACACAGCTTATTATCACAAAAAGGAAGAAAAAAAATAAGAAATAGTACGCTATGGCAAGATCTATTAAAAAAGGCCCTTACGTTTATCACAAGCTTTTGAGAAAGTTGGAAAAGGCTAAAGATTCATCAAAAAAATCTGTGATTAAAACTTGGTCACGATCGTCAATGATCATTCCAGATATGGTAGGTGAGACGATAGCAGTACACAATGGAAAAACCTTTGTGCCTGTATTTGTAACAGAAAATATGGTAGGCCATAAATTGGGGGAATTTAGTCCCACGCGCCAATTTAAAGGTCACTCAGGAAATAGATAATTTTAAAGCGATAAAGCTATAAGTTATGGAAGCAAAAGCCAGATTAAAAAATTGTCCAATGTCAGCTCGTAAAATGAGATTGACTGTGGATCAGATAAGAGGGAAAGGTGTTGATGATGCACTGAATCTTTTGAAATTTAACAAAAAGGAAGCCTCAGCATGGGTGGAAAAGTTATTATTATCAGCAATCGCAAACTGGGAAAATAAAACTGGTTACATAGAGAATGCAGAAGATTTTGACTTGTACATCAAAGAAGCTTTTGTTGATGGTGGATTTCAACTAAAAAGATTCAGACCAGCTCCTCATGGAAGAGCTCACAGGATCAGAAAAAGATCTAATCATGTAACACTAGTTATAGATAATAAAAAACCCTTACCTGAAGGTGCTAATACAGCAGCAACAGGCGCATTTGAAGAAGAATAAATAATAAAACCTAATAAAAGAATATGGGACAAAAAACACATCCTATAGGCAATAGACTTGGAATCATTAAAGGTTGGGAATCCAACTGGTTCGGTGGCAAAGATTTTGCTAGAAAAGTCGTACAAGACGAAAAGATTCGTACCTACCTAAGAGCCCGTATCCAAAAAGGCGGAATTGCAAGGATGGTAATTGAGCGTACGCTCAAAAGAATTACAGTGACTTGTCATACCTCACGTCCAGGTATTATTATTGGTAAAGGTGGTTCTGAAGTTGATAGAATTAAAGAGGAGTTGAAAAAATTGACGGGTACTGATGTGCAAATCAACATTGTTGAAATCAGAAAGCCTGAATTAGATGCAGCCATTGTAGCTGAATCTATTGCAAAGCAAATTGAAGCAAGAATCAATTACAGAAGAGCGATCAAAATGTCTATTCAGTCCAGCATGAGAGCAGGAGCAGAGGGAATCAAGGTGAGAATTTCTGGTAGATTGAATGGAGCAGAGATGGCACGTTCTGAAGAATATAAAGATGGTAGAACACCACTTCATACTTTTAGAGCAGATATAGATTATTCTTTAAAAGAAGCACAAACCGTATACGGGAAGATTGGAGTTAAAGTGTGGTTGTGTAAAGGAGAAGTCCTAGGTAAGAGAGACTTAAGTCCAAATGTTGGTGTTTCTAACAAAGAGAAAGGCGGAGGAAGAGGACGTAGAAACATGAAAAGAAATTAATTAATAAGGGAAAAAACAAGTACTTTTGTGCTCCTTTTTTGACCCATGTTAGAAATTTAAAAGAAAGAGAAAATGTTACAACCAAAAAGAACGAAATATCGAAAGATGCAAAAAGGCCGTAACCGTGGTTTAGCTCACCGTGGTAGTACCGTGTCTTTTGGTTCCTTTGGATTGAAATCAATGGAGCATGCCTTCATTACCAATCGTCAGATTGAATCAGCAAGGATTGCAATGACAAGGCACATGAAAAGAGAGGGATCCGTTTGGATTAGAATATTTCCAGACAAACCTATTACTGCCAAGCCTCAAGAGGTAAGGATGGGAAAAGGTAAGGGAGCATTGGATCATTATGTTGCAGTTGTGAAGCCCGGAAGAATCATGTTTGAATTAGATGGTGTGAGTCCTGCGGTAGCACATGAAGCTCTGAGATTAGCAGCTCAAAAATTACCAGTGAAAACTAAAACTGTAATAAGAAGAGATTACGTAGAATCATAAGTTATGGCATCAAAGAAACATTTAGAATTACAGGAATTGTCCATTGAGGAACTAACTCAAGAGTTATCCACAAGAGAAGAACAATATCGAAAAGTACTTTTTGATCATGCTGTCAAAGGATTGGATAATCCACTTGTGATCAGAGAAGAAAGAAGAGATATCGCACGTCTTAAAACTGCTATAAGACAGAGAGAATTAGGTGCTATGACAGAAGAACAATTGAGCAAACGAACAAAAATTGTCGCTAGACGCAAAAGATAAGTACAATGACTGAAAATCAAACAAAAGTCAAAAATCGGAAGCAAAGAGTAGGTCTAGTGACTAGCTCCAAAGCAGAGAAAACCATAACCGTTCTTGTAGAAAGGAAAATGAAACACCCGATCTACGGAAAGATTATGAAAAAATCTAAAAAATTCATGGCTCATGATGAGCAGAATGATGCCAATGAAGGAGATGTGGTAAAAATAATTGAATCCAGACCGCTTAGTAAAAATAAAAAGTGGAAGCTGGTAGAAATAATTGAAAGAGCTAGATAAATAGGATATGATACAAACAGAATCCAGATTAAATGTAGCCGATAACAGTGGTGCGAAAAAAGTACTTTGTATAAAAGTACTTGGAGGTACGAGAAGAAGATATGCACATGTTGGTGACACCATCGTAGTAACCGTTAAAGAAGCTTCTCCAGGAGGGGTTAAAAAAGGAACCGTTTCAAAAGCGGTAGTGGTAAGAACGAAAAAAGAAATCAGAAGAAATGATGGTTCATACATTCGTTTTGACGATAACGCAGTAGTCCTTTTAACTGAAGCTGGAGAACCAAGAGGAACCAGAATTTTTGGACCTGTAGCCAGAGAGCTCAGAGAAAAAGAATATATGAGGATTGTTTCATTAGCTCCGGAAGTGCTTTAAAAAAGAACTCATGAAAAGATTAGTAAAGAAAATACATGTTAAAAAAGGAGATCAAGTGGTAGTGATCTCTGGCAACAGTAAAGGTGAGAAAGGAAAAGTTACTGAGGTAATTCCTGGAACTTACCGCGCCATTGTTGAAGATGTGAATATGGTAAAAAAGCATAGAAAACCCACTGGAGAAAATCCAGGAGGTATCAGCGATATGCCAGCACCTATTCATATTTCAAACTTAATGGTTATAGATCCTAAAAGTGGAGATGCTACCAGAATCGGGAGGAAGAAAGATGAAAAAGGGAAATTGCAGAGATATTCTAAAAAAACCGGCGAAATTATTAGTTAATGGATTACGCACCACGATTAAAAGCACACTACAGAGATACAGTAGTACAGAAACTCAAAGAAGAATTTGAGTACAGTTCAATTATGCAAGTACCGCGTATTGACAAAATATGTATCAACCAAGGTTTAGGAGATGCTACTCAAGACAAAAAAGTAGTTGATAATGCCTTGTCAGAATTGACTATGATCTCAGGCCAAAAGGCTGTGTCAACTATAGCATCAAAATCAGTGTCGAACTTTAAGTTACGTGAAGGGATGCCGATTGGAGCAAGAGTGACATTGAGAGATACCATGATGTATGAATTTTTAGACCGTCTGATTTCGATTGCCTTACCAAGGGTAAGAGATTTTAGAGGTATCAATGATAAAAGTTTTGACGGTAAAGGAAATTACTCTATGGGAATAACAGAGCAAATCATTTTTCCAGAGATTGATCTTGATAAAATACCAAAGATCACTGGAATGGATATAACGATTGTTACAACTGCGAATACCGATAGAGAAGCCTTAGCATTATTGAAAGCTATGGGTATGCCTTTTAAGAATCAAAATCAAAATGAAAATTAATTATGGCTAAGAAATCAGTTATCGCCAGACAAGCAAAAAGAGAACGTATGGTTGCAAAATATGCAGACTTACGTGCACAATTGAAGAAGGAAGGAAAATGGGATGAGTTGGATAAATTGCCAAAGAATTCATCATCTGTTAGATTAAAAAATAGATGCCAGTTAACTGGAAGACCGAAGGGTTATATGAGAAAATTTGGTATTTGTAGAAATGCATTTAGAACCATGGCTTTGGAAGGTAAAATTCCAGGGATTACAAAAGCCAGTTGGTAAAACGATATTGATATTATAGATATATGGCAAGTTCAGATTCAATAGGAGATTACTTAACGAGGATAAGAAACGCACAACAAGCGGGTCACAGAATGGTCGAGATACCAGCCTCAAACACAAAGAAAGCCATCACTGAAATTTTATACGATCAGGGATATATCCTGAAGTATAAATTTGAAGATGGTCATCACGGACAAGGAGTAATTAAAATTGCATTGAAATATCTTCCTGGCACCCGTACTCCGGTTATCAGAAAGATGGGTAGAATCAGTAAACCAGGATTGAGAAAATATTTCAAATCAACTGAAATACCTAGAATTATAAATGGATTGGGAATAGCAATCGTGTCAACCTCACAAGGTTTGATGACAGATAAGAAAGCTCGGTCTACTAATGTTGGAGGCGAAGTCCTCTGTTATGTTTATTAATAAATAGCAGAAAATGTCTAGAACAGGAAAATCACCCATAAGTATTCCTTCGGGAATAGAAATTAAAGTTGCTGATAACAACTTGGTAACGGTTAAAGGACCTAAAGGCGAATTGTCGCAACAAATTGATCCAGATTTATCTGTTGAAATTGAGGATGGGGTGCTTGAAGTTAAAAGACCTACAGATCAGCAGAGACATAAAGCCATGCATGGTCTTTATCGTACACTGATAAATAATATGGTAGTTGGTGTCAGTGATGGATTCACTAAAGAATTGGAGATGATTGGTGTAGGTTACCGTGTGAATAATACAGGAAATCTGCTAGAAATTAGTGTTGGATATTCTCACCCAATTATGTTTTACATTCCAGATGAATTGTCTCTTGAGACCAAAATGGAAAAGGGTAGTAATCCTTACATAAAAATCGAAGGAATCGATAAGCAGCTGGTAGGTCAGATAGCAGCTAAAATTAGATCTTTTAGAAAACCAGAACCTTACAAAGGAAAAGGGATCAGATATAAAGGTGAAGAAGTAAGAAGAAAAGCTGGTAAAACAGCAGCAAAATAAATTTAACATGGCACTTAGTAAAGCTCAGAAAAGAAAGAAAATTCACATGCGTATTAGGAGGAAGTTTAAAGGTACTCCTAGTAGACCAAGGCTTTGTGTTTACCGTAGCAACAAATCTATCTACGCACAATTAATTGATGATGTTAATGGTGTGACGCTTTGTTCAGCTAATTCAAATGGAATTAACGGAACAAAACAAGATCAAGCTACCGAAGTAGGTAAAGCTATTGGAGCCAAAATAAAAGGAATGAACATCGAGCAGGTTGTATTTGACCGTGCCGGTTATTTATATCACGGAAGAGTCAAAGCATTAGCTGATGGGGCCAGAGAAGCAGGCCTAAAATTTTAAGATCTTATGGCAAAAGGAAATGTAAAAAGGGTAAAACCCACAGAAATTGAATTAAAGACCAAATTGGTTAACTTAAACCGTGTGGCGAAAGTTACTAAAGGGGGTAGAACATTTAGTTTCTCTGCAATTGTTGTTGTAGGAGATGGAAATGGCACACTCGGTCATGGTTTAGGTAAAGCTAGAGATGTATCAGAAGCTATTGCTAAGGCAGAAGATGTCGCTAAGAAAAACCTGATAAAAGTTCCTATTTATAAAGGTACAATTCCTCATGCTCAGAAAGGTAAATATGGGGCAGGAAGAGTATTCATCAAACCAGCAACGGATGGTACAGGTGTAATTGCAGGTGGTGCGATGAGAGCAGTATTAGAGATTGCAGGTGTTCAAAATGTATTGGCAAAATCAATGGGATCTTCAAATCCTCATAACGTGGTGAAAGCTACGGTTGATGCCTTAACAAAATTGAGAAGCCCTCTTTTGATTGCTAAGATTAGAGGAAGGTCTTTAGACAAAGTATTTAACGGATAAAATATTCAAAGAATGGGTAAGATTAAGATTACGCAGGTTAAAAGTTCCATAGATCGCTCCAAAAGGCAAAAAGCTACCTTGGAAGCTTTGGGTTTGAGAAAAATCAACCATTCAGTGGAACATGATACATCTCCTCAGATAATAGGAATGGTCAATAAAGTACAACATTTGGTTAAAGTAGAAGAACTCTAGATATGAATTTACACACATTAAAGCCAGCAAAAGGAGCCACTAAGGCTGCAAAAAGAATCGGTCGTGGACAAGGATCCGGAAAAGGCGGTACTTCTACAAGAGGTCACAAAGGAGCCAAGTCAAGATCAGGATGGAGCAGAAAAAGAAACTTTGAAGGTGGACAAATGCCTTTGCAAATGAGACTTCCTAAAAGAGGTTTTACTAGCAGAAATCGAGTGCCATATGTTGCAATCAACTTAAGTAACTTAAGTGAAATTGCAGATAAATATAATCTTGATAATATTACCCTTGAAGCCCTAAGAGAAAGACGAATTGTTCGTAAAACGGACAGAGTTAAGATTCTTGCAAATGGTGAACTAACTAAAGGAATTTCTGTTGAAGCTCATGCTTGCTCAGAAAATGCTAAAAATGCTGTCGAAGCAAAAGGCGGTGCAATCACTCTTGTATAAAAATCGAAGATGAAAAGATTTATTGATACCTTAAAGAATATCTGGAAAATAAAAGAACTAAGAGAACGTATCCTCTTTACCCTAGGTATTCTTGCGATTTATAGATTTGGATCATATGTTGTTTTACCTGGTGTAATGCCAACAGCTCTAGAAGAAGCTGCGGCTGCGCAAGGAGGAAATGACTTATTAGGTCTAATCAATTTGTTTACGGGTGGTGCATTCAACAATGCAGCCGTCTTTGCCCTTGGTATCATGCCTTATATTACTGCATCCATTATCATTCAATTGCTTGGATTTGCAGTTCCTTATTTTCAAAAACTTCAAACGAAAGAAGGAGAGTCTGGAAGAAAAAAACTTACACAGATTACGAGATTATTGACATTGGCGATCACCTTAGTTCAAGGTGGAGCTTATTTATCTTACCTTTTTCAAATCAATGCAGTTTCACCAAATATTGATCAAGGTATCTTCTGGTTTTCAAATATCATCATACTATCCACAGGAACTATTTTTGCCATGTGGTTGGGTGAAAGAATAACTGATAAAGGTATCGGAAACGGTATTTCTTTATTGATCATGATTGGTATCATTGCCGCATTACCAACTGGAATTATCTTTGAGATTCAGTCTGCATTCTCGGCTGCTGGAGGAGGATTGTTTTTATTAATTCTAAAATTTGCCGCATTCTTTGCGATTACACTTGTAACGGTTCTTATTATTCAAGGTGTTAGAAGAATTCCTATTCAATTTGCAAAAAGAATGGTTGGACGTGGTTCAGCTTCAGTCCCATCACAAGGAAATAGAGATTACATTCCATTGAAAGTGAATGCGGCAGGAGTAATGCCTATCATCTTTGCACAAGCGATTATGTTTGTGCCAGCAGGTATTGCAGGATATTACGCAAATCAAGGTTCTGATGTAGCAGCAAGCCCATGGATTCAGCAGCTTATGGATCCATTTTCATTTATATCCTCAGTAATAGCCTTCTTTTTGGTAGTAATATTTACCTATATATATACTGCACTATTGGTAAACCCGCAGCAATATGCGGAATATCTAAAAAGACAAAATGCATTTATTCCTGGTATTAAACCAGGTAAAAATACAGCCGAATTTATTGATTCAACAACAACAAGAGTAACCCTTCCAGGATCTATATTCTTAGGACTCATTACGATTGTTCCAGCCATTGCATATTTCTTTGGTGTGAATCAAGGTTTCGCGATTTTCTTTGGAGGAACTTCTTTATTGATTCTCGTGGGCGTTGTAATTGACACACTTCAGCAGATAGAAAGCCATCTACTGATGAGAAAATATGACGGACTT
Source organism: uncultured Saprospiraceae bacterium (assembly GCA_937961455.1). Lineage (GTDB taxonomy): Bacteria > Bacteroidota > Bacteroidia > Chitinophagales > Saprospiraceae > CALGNN01. The sequence goes on along the minus strand of CALGNN010000036.1, from coordinate 14,448 downwards.
ACTAAGACAGGAAAGTTAAAAGGAAGAACAGGAGGTATGCAGACCATTGGTTCAAATATGTAATTTATTTGGATCTACCCAATGGCCACAGTATACTATAAGACTGATTCTGAAATTGAACTGATAAGAAAATCATGTTTATTGGTTTGTGCGACTTTAACAGAAGTTGCCAGTCATTTGAAAGATGGAATTTCAGGAACTGAACTTGATCAAATCGCTGAGGCATTTATAAGAGATCACGGAGCAGCTCCAGGATTCAAAGGATATAGAGATTTTCCTGCGACCCTTTGCATTTCTAAAAATGATGAAGTAGTGCATGGCATTCCTTCAGATTATATTTTTAAAAATGGAGATATCGTTTCCATTGATTGTGGTGTGTATTGGGATGAATTTTTTGGAGATGCCGCATACACTTTTGCTATTGGCACTATTGACGATGATACCTTAGAGCTCTTGGTTAATACAAAAGAATCATTATATAAAGGGATTGAACAAGCAGTTGCTGGTAATCGATTGGGAGATATAAGTTTTGCCATTCAAGATCACACAGAAAAAAGCAAAGGTTACGGAGTTGTAAGAGAATTGGTCGGGCACGGGATTGGAAGAAACTTGCACGAAGGACCAGAAGTGCCTAATTATGGAAGCAGAGGAAGAGGGCCACTTTTGAAAGAAGGATTGGTTATAGCTATAGAGCCGATGGTGAATTTAGGTAGCAAATCAGTGAAAACGGCAAAAGATAATTGGACAATAATAACGAAAGATGGAAAGCCATCTGCGCACTATGAACATACCATTGCTGTAAGAAAAGATAAAGCGGATATTTTATCAGATCATGCGGGAATAGAAACAGCAATTAAAAATAACCCCGAACTCATTGAAATATCACTAAAAAGTTAGATATTTGCACTCCTATTTTAAAAAATGGCGAAACAAGAGTTAATTAAACAAGACGGAATCATTGATGAAGCATTGTCAAATGCAATGTTCCGTGTGAGGTTGGAAAATGGACATTTAATCGTGGCTACCATCTCAGGTAAGATGAGAATGAATTATATCAAAATCTTACCAGGAGATAAAGTTGCAGTGGAAATGTCTCCTTATGATTTGACGAGGGGAAGGATAACTTATAGATACAAGTAATTATGAAAGTAAGAGCATCAGTAAAGAAAAGAACCAGCGATTGCAAGATTGTAAGACGCAAGGGAAAAATATATGTGATCAATAAAAAGAATCCAAAATTTAAACAAAGACAAGGTTAGACCATGGCTCGAATATCAGGCGTAGATTTACCAAAGAATAAAAGAGGACTTATATCTCTTACCTACATATTTGGCATCGGAAGATCCAAATCTGCAGAAATATTGGATAGACTTAATATCGATAAACATATTAAGGTGAATGATTGGACAGATGCCAATGTATTGGAAATTACTCAATTGATCCAAGACGAATATAAAGTAGAAGGAGAGTTAAGATCAGAAGTGCAAACCAATATCAAGCGATTGATGGATATTGGATGTTACAGAGGGTTAAGACACAGAAAAGGTTTACCTCTAAGAGGACAGCGAACGCAGACCAACGCTAGAACAAGAAAAGGAAAGAAGAAAACTGTAGCAAACAAAAAGAAAGCTACTAAATAATATACTTGAAAACTTATGGCCAAGTCAAGAAAAGTTAAAAAAAGAAAAGTCAAAATTGATCCAAACGGATTGGTTTACATTAAGGCGAGTTTCAACAATATTATCATATCCTTGACCAACAAGCAAGGACAGGTGATATCTTGGGCTTCAGCTGGTAAAGCAGGATTTAGAGGATCAAAAAAGAATACCCCTTATGCAGCTCAAGTAGCAGCTTCAAGTGCAGCCGCGACAGCTTATGATGCAGGGATGCGTTCAGCAACAGTATATGTGAAAGGACCAGGTTCTGGAAGAGAAGCTGCAATTAGAGCAGTTGATGGAAGCGGAATAAAAATTACAAAAATATTGGATGTTACGCCTATTCCACATAATGGATGCAGACCTCCAAAAAGAAGAAGAGTTTAAAAAAGACTATAGCGAATGGCAAGGTACACAGGTCCCACAACTAAAAAAGCTAGAGCCCTAGGCGAAGCAATCTTTGGATACGACAAAGCCTTTGAAAAAAGAAAATATCGTCCAGGTCAGCATGGTAATTCAAGAAGAAGGAAACAAGCTTCTGATTACTCTAGCCAATTAATGGAAAAGCAAAAAGCTAAATACACTTATGGTGTTCTAGAACGCCAGTTTAGAAATCTATTCGCTAAGGCGAGTTCTAAAAAAGGTGTAACAGGTGAAGTTTTACTTCAACTATTAGAAGCACGTCTCGATAATATCGTATACAGACTTGGTATTGCTCCAACCAGAAGAGCAGCAAGACAATTGGTTTCTCATAAACATATCATTCTTAATGGTGTTGTTACCAATGTGCCTTCAAGTCAAATTAAGCCTGGTGATATTATTGCCGTAAGAGGTAAATCAAGAAACATGGAAGTCGTTAGACATTCAATTGCAAACAAAGGAGATGTTAGAGACTTTGCTTGGTTGGAATGGAATGCTGATAAGGCTGAAGGTAAATTCCTTGATTACCCAGAAAGAAGCTCAATCCCTGAAAAGATCAATGAGCAGCTTATCGTAGAATTATATTCTAAGTAGTAAGCCTTTTTATTTATCATTAAGTTCATCTTACAAACCATAGTGCCCTTATGAGTATCTTAAATTTTCAGAAACCAGATAAGATAATACTTCAAAAAGCAAATGACTTTGAAGGTACTTTTGAATTTAAACCTCTTGAGCCAGGATTCGGTCAGACAGTAGGTAATTCATTAAGAAGAGTTTTACTATCGTCTTTAGAGGGTTACGCTATTTCTGCTATTAGAATTGCAGGTGTAGATCATGAATTTTCTACCATCAAAGGTGTGATTGAGGATGTTGTTGATATCATCTTAAATCTTAAGCAAGCAAGACTTAAATCTGCGCTTGAAGATGGAGATCTCAAAGAAGAAAAAGTATACCTAACCATCTCAGGTAAATCAGAATTCCTTGCAGGAGATATTGAAGCACATACCAATGTATTTAAAGTGATGAATCCAGATCTTGTTATTGCAAGAATGGAGCCTTCCGTAAACTTGGAGATGGAGCTTACCGTTACAAAAGGACGAGGTTATGTGCCTGCTGATGAAGTGGTTTATAAAGATGCACCAATTGGAGTTATTCCTATCGATGCAATTTATACACCAATTAAAAAGGTAGCCTACAATGTATCAAATACCAGAGTAGGTCAAAGAACAGATTACGAAAAATTAACAATAGATATTTCAACAGATGGTACGATCCATCCTGAGGAGGCTATCAAAGAAGCTTCTAGGATAATGATCCAACATTTAATGTTGATCACTGACGAAAATATCACTTTTGATGATGCAGCTTCTAGAGAAGAAAATGTAGTTGATGAGCACATCTTACATATGAGAAAATTACTAAAGACTTCTTTGGAAGATTTAGACCTTTCTGTGAGAGCTTACAACTGTTTGAAAGCAGCAAAAATCAATACCCTTGGAGAATTAGTGAAGTACGATATGCATGAATTATTGAAGTTTAGAAACTTTGGTAAGAAGTCATTAGTAGAGATTGAAGAATTACTTCAAAATAAAGATTTGACATTTGGAATGGACCTTTCTAAGTATAAATTAGACGAGGACTAAATATAAATTTATAAACCTGCAATTACTTTAAAGTGTTGCGAAGCTAATCAATTAATAACATGAGACACGGTAAGAAACATAACCATCTCGGTAGAAAAAGAGGCGCAAGAGTTGCCCTTCTAAAAAATCTATCCAACGCACTGATTTTAGAAAAGCGAATTAACACGACTCTAGCTAAAGCGAAAGCTTTGAGAACACATGTAGAGCCATTGATTACGAAATCTAAAACCAATTCTACGCATTCACGAAGAGTTGTATTCCGTTATCTTCAAAACAAACATGCGGTCAACGAACTTTTCACTGAAGTTGCACCAAAAATAGGAGATAGACCTGGTGGATACCTTAGAATCATTAAAACGGGTTTCCGTCAAGGTGATGGAGCAGAAATGGCAATGATTGAGTTTGTAGATTACAATGAAGTCATGTTGAAATTGAAAGCTGAAGGTGCTGGTAAAGCATCTGGTAAGAAACGAACTAGAAGAGGAAGAAAGAAATCATCTGATGCAGCAGCTACTGCGACAGCTGCGGCTGCAACAGCTAAAGCTGTAGTTAAAGACGAAGAAGAATAAACTCCATAGGGAAATTATTCTCGATCTAGTTTTTGAACAAAAAATAATCCAATAAGCTTGAGTTAATCACTCAGGCTTATTTTTTTTTTCTATTTAACTATTCTCATACTTTCAAGTGTAACCCGCTAAGAATAAGTTTGACTTACATTGTAAAAATGCACCCAGACAATCCAATAATATATTAGAATAAGTTTATATTTGTACAAACAGAATAATCTTAATGGAATCAGTTCGTGAGGCCATCCTATTATTAGATGATGGCACTTGTTTTAAAGGCCACGCTGCCGGTATTAAAGGCACAACCACTGGCGAAATTTGTTTCAATACAAGTATGACGGGTTATCAAGAGGTGTTTACAGATCCCTCTTATTTTGGACAAATTCTTGTAACCACAAATGCCCACATAGGTAATTATGGTACGAAAGATGAAGATGAAGAATCTAAGAAGATTCAGATTTCTGGATTGGTGTGCAAGAATTTTACCGATGAATACTCTAGGACGATGGCAGATCAATCCATCCAGCAATACTTTGAAGAAAACAATATAGTAAGTATCTATGATGTAGATACGAGAGCTATTGTTAAGCACATAAGAGATAAAGGGGCAATGAATTGCGCGATATCTTCCGAAATCTTAGACCCTGCTGAATTAAAAAAGATTCTAGACAAGGTGCCAAAAATGGAAGGTTTAGAATTAGCTTCTAAAGTTACTACAACAGAGCCTTATACGTATGGAGAAGAAAATGCGAAATACAAAATAGCGGCTTTAGATTTTGGAATAAAAGAAAACATCCTTAAGTGCTTAAGTGAAAGAGGTTGCTACATCAAAGTATTTCCAGCTAAGACCAGCTATCAGGAATTATTAGCTTGGAAGGCCGATGGTTATTTCTTATCAAATGGTCCTGGCGATCCATCTTCTATGGATTATGCTATAGAAACCGTGAAAGAAATATTGAATCAAAAAGCTCCTGTTTTTGGCATTTGTTTGGGCCATCAGTTATTAGCCTTGGCAATGGGAGTGTCTACCTATAAAATGCACCATGGACACAGAGGAAGTAATCATCCAGTCCTTAATATTGTTTCTGGTAAATGTGAAATCACAAGCCAAAATCATGGATTTGGTGTAGACCCAAAAGATATAGAAAAATTTAATGATCAAATAGAAGTGACCCACAGGAATCTAAATGACGATACTGTTGAAGGAATTAAAGTTAAAGAGCAAAAAGCTTTTAGTGTACAATTCCATCCTGAAGCATCTCCTGGACCTCACGATTCACGGTATCTATTTGATCAATTTATTCAAATGATAGAAAACTAAAAAGCATGAGCGCAATCATTGATGTGAGAGCAAGACAAATTTTGGATTCGAGAGGAAACCCAACAGTAGAAGTTGATGTATTCACAGAAGATGGAGCTTTAGGTAGAGCAGCTGTACCTTCGGGAGCTTCAACTGGAAAATATGAAGCTGTAGAGTTGCGCGATGGAGACAAAAATGAATACATAGGCAAAGGTGTAAATAAAGCAGTAGCCAATGTCGATGATATTATTGGTGAAGCACTAATAGGAGTAGAAATTACAGATCAAGCATATATTGATCAAATCATGCTTGAATTAGACGGTACAGATAATAAATCAAAATTAGGTGCCAACTCCATATTAGGAGTAAGCCTAGCTGCATCTAAAGCTGCTGCAGAAGAATTAGGCATGCCTTTGTATCGATACATTGGTGGTGTTTCAGCACATATGATGCCTGTGCCCATGATGAATATTTTGAATGGTGGGTCTCATGCTGATAATAGCATTGACTTTCAAGAATTTATGATCATGCCGGTTGGTGCTGACTATTTTAGTGATGCATTGCGCATGGGTGTAGAGACTTTTCATCATTTAAAAAAAGTATTAAAATCTAAAGGCTATTCTACGAATGTTGGAGATGAAGGTGGATTTGCACCCAATATCAAATCTAACGAAGAGGCGATAGAAATTGTCATTCAGGCAATTGAAGCGGCAGGATACAGACCTGGCGAGGATATGTATATAGCGATGGACGCAGCTGCCTCAGAATTTTATTTATCAGAAGAGAAAGTTTATCACTTCCATAAGTCTACCGGAGATAAATTAACGGGAGAACAAATGGTTGCTTACTGGAAAGAGTGGTCTGAGAAATATCCTATTTTATCTATAGAAGATGGCTTAGATGAGGATGATTGGTCTAATTGGACTGCCATGAATGCAGCAATAGGAGATAAGGTGCAACTGGTAGGAGATGATCTATTTGTAACCAATACTACTAGGTTGCAAAGAGGGATTGAAGAAAGTGCTGCCAATTCAATTTTAATAAAAGTTAATCAAATCGGAACACTCTCGGAAACGATTGATGCAGTGACTATGGCTACCAGAAATGGTATGAGTAGTGTGATGAGTCACCGTTCAGGAGAGACAGAGGATGTGACCATAGCAGACTTGGCTGTTGCTTTGAGCACAGGTCAGATCAAGACGGGTTCAGCATCAAGATCCGACAGGATTGCAAAATACAACCAACTATTGAGGATAGAGGAAGAACTAGGCGATACTGCGGTTTATCCCGGTAAAGCTATGTTTGGCTTATAAAATTGACTAATTTTAACGTAAGAAAACTAAAAGTAACATGTCAAAGCTATCTATCATGAAGCAAGTGTATGCTTCTTTTCGATCCCTGAAATGGCTTAATAAGTATACGACAAGTGTTTTATTTTTTTTGGTTTGGGTATTGTTTTTCGATAAACACAATGCACGAACGCAATGGGAATTGCACCATTCAGTAGAAAATATTAAACAAGAAATTATCGATTACAAAGAAATGACTGTTGCAGCAAGATTAGAAAAAAAGGATCTTGAATTAAATAAAGAAAAATATGCTAGAGAGCGTTTTTATATGCACAAGGAAAACGAAGACGTCTTTATCATAGTAAACGAAGAATAATGAGTGTATTAGTAAATAAGAATTCGAAAATCATTGTACAAGGAATCACTGGAAAGGAAGGATCTTTCCATGCCGGTCAAATGATTGAATATGGTACTCCAGTAGTAGGTGGTGTTACACCAGGTAAAGGAGGGCAAGAACATCTAGGTGTCCCAGTATTTAATACGGTTGCACAAGCGGTCAAAGAAGTAGCTGCTGATACCACTATTATATTCGTGCCACCTCCATTTGCCGCAGATGCCATCATGGAGGCTTCAGATGCCGGTATAAAAATTATCATTTGTATTACAGAAGGTATTCCTGTACAAGATATGGTAAAGGTAAAAAGCTACATCAAGGATCGAGATGTTCGATTGGTTGGACCTAACTGTCCTGGTGTCATAACACCAGGAGAAGCTAAGGTAGGTATCATGCCAGGATTTATACATAACCCGGGAAAAATTGGGATTGTTTCAAGATCAGGAACCCTAACTTATGAGGCAGTCGATCAAGTTACAAAGGCTGGTATGGGTCAGTCTACTTGTATCGGAATTGGTGGTGATCCAATTCCTGGTACCACTACAAAAGATGCAGTAGAAATGCTTATGAATGATCCTGACACAGAAGGCATCGTAATGATAGGAGAGATTGGAGGGAGCATGGAAGCCGATGCAGCTAAATGGGTTAAAGAACATGGTACAAAACCTGTTGTGGGTTTTATTGCAGGACAAACTGCACCAAAAGGTAGAACCATGGGGCATGCTGGTGCCATAGTAGGAGGAGCCGAAGATACTGCAGAAGCCAAAATGAAAATCATGGCAGAATGCGGTATTCATGTAGTAGAATCTCCAGCCGAGATTGGTAAAAAAATGGCTGAGGTCCTCGGAAAATAATAGCTAAAAACATTGTTGCAAAATGGATGGTCGAAAACGCGCTGACGTAGCCGTAGATCAATTGGTTTCTATTGTAGAAAAGCAAAATCAAAGAAGTGGCGAGTTAACAGAAGGATTAGTGAAACGTATTTTGACGAATGCGAAATTCCATCCTCATGGAATAAAAGTAAAACTGGATACTGGTGAAGTTGGTCGTGTGAAGGAGATACATCCAGACGAAGACTTTTAAAGTCTAATTTTATCAATTCAATATCATTATTAAATCCCTATAGTCTTTAGCATTACGAATTGCTAGAGCATATTCTTCTTTTGTTTTGCCATGTCTTTCTCCACGATACTTTTTGAGTTCAATTTCAATAATTCCCTTAAGTTCTTCGAATGAAACTTGCTCTGAAGGTTTTTCATAGCTTGGTTTGAATTTCATCATCGCTCCAATTTTTTGCATACTGGACAATAGTAATAGCTTACTGTCTTCATGCACCGATTTTACATAATGGCGTTTTCCTTTAGCATCAATAAACTGGCAGTTTTGATATACTTGTTTTGCTAATCTCCGATCTGCTATTAGGAATGGATCCGTATAGCATGCAGCAGCCATATTCTTCTTTTGGAAGAGGGCAGGGAAGCTAATCCCATCATTTGGGTTTTTTCTTTGCAAGATGCTAGCAATTTGGAATTTGCCAAATAATAATAAACAACAGATAGTTAGTCCTAATACTCCAAAAATCATAGTAAACATTCGAGTGTGACTGTTTTTTTGCTCAATGAGATTTTTAGAAATAAGCACCTCATCATCTTTTTCTAATTGAACAATATGGAGTAAATGTTCCTCTTGCCGGTCTTGATTGTAATAAACATTGACCTCCGCATTTTTATAGATTTGAGTTTGTAAACTATGAAGCGCTTTTTTAGAAAGTGCTTTATAAAAGGCCTTTGAAAAATCATCATCAAGAGAGAATTGTATATCATTCTCATTAAAAATCAAACTTGATATCTTCCCTGCAGAATGTTTTGCATCAATATGGAGATCAATTTTGGAAGGGGTATTAATTAAAATACTTAGACAAAGACCGAAAAGCAATAGCATGATGAAAATGATAAATGCTATAAAGTTTCTCGTTGAAAAATCCATGATAAATATGCTTTGAGAAATAAGCCTAATTACATTTTTGATAGACTTTTATTTTGTCACCATCTTCTGTTGCGTATTTCCATATTCCACATTTTACGGAAATTTTTTCTTTCTCTGTAATGCTTAAATTTGATTCATAAGTATTTGGGTCGAATGTTTCTATAGTATCCAAATAGAAACTATCTATCTGGGTATAGTTTCCACTTGTTGTAGTTTCTGCGGATAAGTATTTTTCAATATAGGCTCCATCATACATCCCATTTTTATAATTGCTATGAATCGCAAAATCCCCACCATCTTTTCTAATTAAATTGAATTTGTAAAAACGATCGTCTTCAAGGTAGGTATAAAACGAAAGTAAAAATGAATGCGCAGTATACTTACCTCGAATTACAATGGGGCTATTGTGCCCTTCTTTTGGGTTGAAAAAATTGTTTAATGGTGCGCCCTTATAATGAAAGCCAAATTTGTCATCTTCTAAAGTGCAGGTAATAAAATCTTTTTTGCCGAAGTCTTCAAGTGTTTTATTATACAAGAAAACGCAGTGCAGTTTTTGCTCTAATAAATTTTCTTGTTCTGTAAATCTCATCTGTTCAATAAAATTGATATCAAGTTGAATTTCTTTTTGAGCATTTGCAAGTTGAGGGAGGATGAGAACTAGGCACACTATGAATAAGAGCCTCATATTAGTGGTTTTAATTTTTAGTGATAAATGTCCTTTAATAAACTCGCAAACTTTAAATTTAGTATGTTTTATTCTTTCAAAATCTTTTTGAAATTCGTTTGGTTATTACCTTCTTGCTCAATTAATATAAAATATATTCCGCTTGGCAAGTCCTGAATGTTTACACTTAAGCTTCTGCTTGCATTGATATAATTGTGGTATACATTTCCATTAATGTCAATGATTTTAATGGTATTAAATAGGGGCAAACCATTAATTGTAAATTGGTCTTTAACAGGATTTGGAAATAAATGAATACCTGTAAGTTGATCTGTGTAATGCAGCTTTGTAGATAAATTTCCAGCACATTCATTGGTAACAACTATAAACGAGTCCAAAGAAGGTTTTGCATTAAATTGATGATCGGTGAGACCAAAGTGATCTTCTGGATTATTCAAATCTGTACCTGCATCATTATAAGCATACCAGATAAGAGGGCCTGTCCAATTCCAGGCATTCCAAATATCATAAGCCTTAGTCAAGTAGATCGCCTGATCAAAGATCGTTACTCCATTTTGGTTTGCATCGTGTGTGGGCCATCCCAATTCTGTTCCCCAGATAAGTTTATGTCCATCACCATTAGCTTGCATAACATTGTAAAGTTCTTGAGTTTTTAAAAACCAATTGAAGTCATCGAGAATGCTTGGATCTAATGGCCAGCAATATGGATGCTGTCCTAGGCCATCAAAATAGTTTTGAGCATCATAATGATACATTTCAGTGACAAAGTCTAATTGAGAAATGTTGGTGCCATCAGAGGCTGCTGGAGCTAAGCCTCCTGTAAGCACTGTCACTTGGGCGTTTAGTTCTTTTGCAGCTTTTCGAATGGCATTTGCTCCAGGCTTCAGTATTCTTTTTACATAATCTTCAACATTTGGGTCAGGGAAAAAATTCTGTAGATTCGGCTCATTCCACATTTCCCATATAGCTACACCTTGCGGAATGTATCTTAATCCTGCTTGATAAACATAATTAAACCAATAGCTCGTGTCAGTCTCAATATTAGCCCACGGTGGAAAATAATCCAGTATGGCAATGAGCTCTAAATCCTGTGACAATGCAGATTGTAAAACACGATCGATATTGCTCCAATTCCATTCATCATCGCCATTCCACTGAACATCAGACCAAGCAAAGTCTGTTCGAAAATACAAGGCTGAAGTAGCAGAACAAGCTGCTGTAATTTGATTGACTTCATTATCATTCATATGAAGCATCCAACCATTAGAAATGCCAACGCGATTGCATAATGATTGCCCAAATGATTCTTGCTTTAATGCGATCAAAACAAATAAGGACCATATCAATATGTAAATATTTTGCCTGTGTTTATTCATTGGAATTTTTAAAAAATGTATCCATATATCGCTGCAGTTGCATGCTGAGCATTCTTTTAGTTAGTTCAGCTTTGTGATTGGAATAAAATTGAAACTCTTCGATTGACATCAAACCGCAAATGGTACCAATCAATATATTCCTAAAGCTGAGGTCATTTGACATAAACTTTTTCAAAGCTGCATGGAAAGTCTTTGATTCGATCTTGTATTTATCAAGTTTGAATCTACTTGCATGTAAATGTTCTAGTGTTAAGTCATGCTGAAATTTTAAAATAGGACGGAGTGTTTGATTTTGGAACTTCTCAAGTTCTGTTTTTGCTTCAATTTCAAAATGAAGCTTGGGTCTTAATTTATGTAAGGTTTCTGATCTATTCAATATTACTTGATTTAGAAATAACTATTTATTTTGTCTGATAACTTTTTGAAACATTTTATTTTCTATTTGCACATAATACAAGCCATCCACTAAATTCGATAATTCTATGATATGATACCCTCTTGTTAATAACTGAGTATGCATTTCTTTTCCTACAGAATCATAAATACGCATATGCAGTATTTTCTCTTCTAGATTGTAAATCAGTAGTTCTTGCTGAAATGGATTGGGACCTATTAGGATTTCAAAATTTTCTTGAGATGGATCTAGCGTGTTTACATTTTCATTGAATGTGATTTTATAAATTTTATCTGTGACTACTTGATTTTCTATCATACCTCCAGCAATATATTTATGTCTATCACTTATTTCCGCTATACCTCTCAGATCCATTGGAATCTCATCAAACTTGGTTTCAGACCAAAATAATTGATTGGGGGAGATCCAAAGAATCCTATTGTTCAATGGAACACCTCCTGAACCATCATAAGCTACGCCATTGTAATTGTACGTATTATAGCTTCCTCCAATCCAATAAAGTTTGCCATCGTAATTGATAGAAGCTGATCTGTATCCAGTTGTTGGTTCGGAAGGTGTGGAGATGGACCATGCTATCTCAGTAGGATTAGTGGGATTGATAGCTCCAATACGAAGCCTGCTTTGAGGTCCAAATCCTGCTTCTGAAGTAGCTCCACCAAAAAAGTATAACGTATCATTTAGTATGGTTCCAGATGCACCAAAGGACATGTAGGGTCCAAAGTTAGGCATCGGATCACCTACGAGCCATTCGTCAGTAGTGGGATTATAGATTTGTACATTAGGAACATTACCAGAATTGCTCCACCCTGTTGCAATAAAAATTAGGCTGTCTTTCCATACTGCTTGAATATGATCGTCGATAGGAATTGGTATATCTGCTCCATCAGATAAAAAGACATCGTTTTCAATATCGTAACGATGCATTTTGTTAGACGAAATTTCAGAACCATTGGGGAAGACATGATATCCTCCAGCAATATAAATGATGTTACCAATCCGAGATGCACCTGCCGCAATTTTACCCATAGTATCAGGAAGGTCAGCAAGCTGAATAGCTTCACCAGTCTCAATGTTGTACCTAAAAGATTTTAAATGAATCCCATCAAATTGTTTAGTAGCATCAATTCCACCGAAAGAAAACAGGTAGGCTTCATTATTAATAAACCCTTCACAAACTGCATTGTTAGCAACAGCTTCTGGGAGACTCCCGACTAGCTCTACGCTAATTTGAGCTGTTACAATGTTCCATGAAAATAGGAAGAGTACAAAGAGTTTTTTCATTTTAAATACCATGTTGCTTTGATTACATCCAATGATTTGTTCTCCAATTTTTTCTGTCCGTCTCGTTTAAATAGGTCCAAGCTACAATTCTACTGATTTTATTTCCAGTAGCCATTTCAATGGTTTCTATTTGATTGACTTTTTGCTTTTCTAAGGCTTGATAAATTTTGAATAAATTTTCTTCTTTGGAGACGAGACTCGTAAACCAAAATATGCGTTTTGAATATTTTTGACTTTCATAAATGAGTTGTTTTATGAAACCCAATTCTCCTCCCTCAAAAACGAGTTCGTTCAAATTTCCAGAAAAGTTTTTTGATTGAGCCAGGGTTCTGTTTCCATGAAGATTTCTATTCTTGCGTTGTGTAGCTTTTTCGGCATCTTTTAGAGAGGCATGAAAAGGAGGGTTAGATATACATAAATCGATGTGATCAGACTCTTTGATAATTCCATTGAGCAATTCTTTTGGATTAGTTTGAAGCCTACAAGAAATTTTAGTTTTTAAAATGGCATTTGATGATACAATCTTCTTGGCATTTTCAATGGCAGCAGGATCAATATCAGAGCCTATAAAATTCCAATCATATTCAACCACGCCTATAATGGGATAAATAGCACTGGCTCCAATTCCTATATCTAAACAAGTAATATTTTTGGATAGCTTTCCATGATTTTCTTGAGTTAATAAATCTGCCATGTAATGAATATAATCTGCTCTTCCAGGAATGGCGGGGCATAAATTTTCTTCTGGAAACTCCCAATACGCGATTTCGTAGTAATGTCGTAAAATGGCTTTATTTAAATATCTGACGGCCAAGGGATGAGAAAAGTTAATAGAAGGGTTTCCTGCTTTATTGATGGTACAATATTCTTTCAGTTCGGGTACGAGCACTTGTAGTGCTTCTAAATTATATCTATGAAGATTTCTGTTTCTTTTATGTAGCTTCTTTTTTTCTTTTCCCGACATTGCGTGTAAAATTAGATAATTATTTGCTTTGCAGTACAGCAATATGAAATCTTACCATACTTATAAGTTAAGCTTGTTTTTAAATTCACTAAGGAACCGTATTCATTTTCATTAGTAGTGTATTCGATTTTAATTTGTCTAAGAATAAAATCAGAGGACTTTGTAAATTGCCTTATCGATTGATTTAAAGTAACTTGTATTTGGAAAATAACACATGGAAAATCCGATCAATAATAAAATTCCCTCACCGCAGACTTTTATTCGCCTGACAAAGGAAGAGCAAGAAGAGATAGCTAAATTGAATTCTATCAAAGAATTCAAAAAGGGTACATTATTACTTAGGGAAGGAGCCATTCCAAGTACATCTTTCTTTGTTTTTGAGGGCTTAGTGCGAAAGTTTAAAACTGTTGATGCTGAAGAATTAACGATAGAATTTTATGCGGAAAATGAAGCTGTTTTCTCTGTCTCTTCATC
>CALGNN010000035.1 GCA_937961455.1 uncultured Saprospiraceae bacterium | reverse complement strand
ATATTTTGGGAGCTATCTTTTTTAAATTGAAGATGGACCTTATTAAACAGTCCAGTGCTTAATATTCTATTCCTATTTTCTTCTAGGAGATTAGAAGTGTCATTAAGGGCTATTTGATCTCCTTCACTTATACTGAGTTCTTTAAAAATGACAATGGCTTTTGTTTTATTATTTCCTTCAATCCTAATCTTATCTACCATTAAATCTTCTTGCTGAGCAAAAAGTATTGTACCCGAACAAAACAGGAATAAGAAAATGAAACTGCATGCCTTCAAAGCTGTCTCTCTTTATTTTATATTAGTATTAAATATGACTATGAAATTATCCTTTTTTGGCCTTATCTTTTGTTGCTGTATCTTTTTTCTTTCATGTAAGTCTAAAACCAATCAGATTCAAAATGATGAATTCTTGATTAGTACTGAACCCAATATATATAATGCAAGAATGCTTGGGGATATTACCATAGACGGAAAACTTAATGAAGCATCATGGGATAAATCTGCTGTTCATTGGTCACTACCTTTTGGTAATATTGTGCCAAGCGATCATTTTCAGTTAGACTTTGAAACAAAAATGAAATTGCTTTGGGATGAAGAACACTTGTATGTAGCGGCGATCATTCAAGAAGAACATATTTGGTCAAACATGTTAGAGGACGATCTTCCCCTATACAAAGAAAATTGCTTTGAACTATTTTTAGATCCTGGAGCTGATGGAAAAGATTACTATGAAATTGAAGTCAATCCTAATAACGCTGTTTGGGATTTATTCTTATCCTATCCTTATGGAGTTGATGATGGCAAAAACGCTGATCCTGAATATGATATAAAAGGCTTGCAAACAGCAGTAGGTATAAAGGGAAGTTTGAATGACCCTAGTGATAAAGATGATCATTGGATTGTAGAAATGGCTATACCTTGGAAAGGCTTGAAAAAATTTGGTCCAAACTGGAAGCGACCAGAAAATTTAGAAAGTTGGGCAATGAATGCAATGTCAGTACATTATCCATTTGACATTAATGAGGGCAGGTATATTAAAAAAGAAAATGAAAAACCTGATTTAGCAACTTGGGTGTTTATGGGTAAAAGGAATATTCATATTCCAGAAAAATGGGGTCGGATATTATTTTTAGAATAAATCAAAAAGAATGCAATCTTTATAGTAAACATACTTCATTATGACCATTGCAATTGTCGTTGCCGCTGTAATCTTATTATTTCTTTTAATCAGTCTATTTAAGATAAATGGATTCATTTCGTTTATCCTCGTTTGCATATTTTTAGGGATAACACTTCAATTGGATTTAAGCACAACGGTTGCTGCAATTAAAACGGGAATGGGAAATACCCTAGGAGGACTTGTCCTGATTTTAGGGCTCGGTGCCATGCTAGGTAAAATTGTAGCTGACTCAGGAGCAGCAAAACAAATCACAAATACTTTAGTGAAGAGTTTTGGTTTGAAGAATGTCCAATGGGCAGTGATGATTGCCGGGTTTATTGTCGGTATTCCCATGTTTTATACCGTGGGCTTTGTTATTCTTATTCCATTGGTTTTCACCATTGCTGCAACATTAAATCTTCCACTCCTTTATATTGGTATACCCATGCTGGCTTCATTATCTGTGACACATGGATTTTTACCTCCACATCCAGCACCTACGGCATTGGCAGATATGTTTAATGCAGACTTTGGAAAAACGATGCTCTATGGATTAATAGTTTCTGTGCCTACCATTTTAATATCTGGTTTGGGCGTATCAAAGATATCTTCTTCAATTGTTTCAAAACCCTTAAAAGAATTCCTCGGTACGGATCATATTCCGGATGATCAATTGCCATCAGCAGGCTTAAGTATATTCATTGCATTACTTCCCGTTATATTAATTGGTTTATCTGCTTTGTCTAAAATTTATTTACCTGAAGAATCTGGGATTAGTCAATTTTTGCACGCAATTGGAATTCCATCAATTGCCATGTTGATTGCAGTGATGGCAGGGCTGTTTTTCTTAGGAATAAGGAAGGGTAAAAAAATGGATAATCTCATGAAGTCTTCTGCAAAGGCTATTTCTAGTATAACTATGGTGATGCTCATTATTGCAGGAGCAGGTGCTTTCAAACAAGTACTTATAGAGACAGGAGCAGCTGATGATATTGGGGCCGCGCTATCTCAATTACAGATTTCACCTATTGTATTAGCTTGGTTGACTGCCGCTATTATCAGAGTATGTGTAGGCTCCGCCACAGTAGCTGGGATGACGGCAGGAGGTATCATGTTGCCTTTGCTGACAGGAGGCACAACCCCTCCAGAATTACTAGTTCTTGCGGTTGGTGCCGGAAGTATTATGGCCTCACATGTCAATGACGGAGGATTTTGGTTATTCAAAGAATATTTCAATTTGTCCATTAAAGACACACTTAGATCATGGACGCTTATGGAATCTTCCATTTCTATCATAGGGCTTTTGATGATTTTATTATTATCAGTTTTCGTATAAATAGAATGTAGAAAATGAGTAGTTGGTATAAAGTAAATAATGAAGATCATCTGATGACTCCCGCTATGATATTATTTCCTAGTCGTATAGAAAATAATATAAAGAAGATGATTCAGATAGCTGGTGATGCAGATAGATTACGTCCACATATTAAAACGCACAAATTGCCAGCAATAATTGATATGCAATTGAAGCATGGAGTTAATAAGTTTAAATGTGCAACTCTTGCAGAAATGGATTTATTGGCAAGAATGGGCGTGTCAGATATTCTATTGGCCTATCCTATAGTTGGAGCTTCAATTAAGAAGTTTATTATGATGCAGGAAGAATTTCCTGAAATTAATTTTTCGACATTAATTGATAATCTAGATAGCCTCCAAAATATCGAATCAATTGCTGTAGCTCACAATCAGAAAGTTGATCTTTTTATTGACATTAATAATGGAATGAACCGAACAGGTATAAGGTCTGAATATGCGACTTCGCTCTATGATAAAATCCAAGAAAAAACATGCTTCAATTATAGAGGCTTACACATATACGATGGCCACATACATGATTCTGATTTTGAAATTAGAAAAAACCATTGTGATGAAGCTTTTAAAGAAGCTCAAGAATTTATTGATGAATTAGAAGATGCAGGTGAGTTGATATGCGGAGGCTCTGTAAGTTTTCCTGTTCATGCACTTTATAAAGAAAGAAATCTTAGCCCCGGAACTTGTATGCTGTGGGATCATAAATACAAAACACTTTATCCAGATATGGATTTTGATTATGCTGCAGTAATGGGTACTAGAATTATAAGTAAAACAACAGATTCACTCATGACACTTGATGCCGGACACAAGGCTCTTGCCTCTGAGATGTCTAATGCTCGAATACATTTATTTGAGATTGAAAATTTTGAAAGGAAAGGGCATAGTGAAGAACACTTGGTGATTGAATCACATAAGTCTGCAGCATACAAAGTTGGGGATGTAATCTATGGAGTACCTCGGCATATTTGTCCTACGATGGCCTTGCATGAATACGTTTATGTTGCAGAAGAGGGTGCCATAGTAGATAAATGGCATGTTGCAGCAAGAAGCAGAATGTATTAATTGAATCTTATGGAAACTAGAATGTTATTTGATGCTCATCTTGATCTCTCCATGAATGCTATGGAGTGGAATAGAGATTTACGACTTGAAATTGAAGATATAAGGGGTCGGGAACAAGGCATGGTAGATAAGCCTGATAGAGGAAATGGAGTGGTTTGTTTTCCAGAAATGCAAAAAGGAAATATATCCTTATGTGTTGGAACATTAATTGCTAGATATGTTAAAGAATCCAATCCATTGCCAGGCTGGCATTCTCCTGAACAAGCATGGGCTCAAACCAGCGCGCAACTTTCATGGTATCGAGCTATGGAAAAAGAAGGACAGCTGAAACAAATTAGAAATAAAATTGAACTAGAAAGTCATTTAAGCAATTATGTTAATGGAAAAAGTCCAATAGGATATTTATTGAGTTTAGAAGGAGCTGATTCTATTGTAAATATGGAATACTTAGAGCAGAGATATGAGGAAGGTTTGGTAGCAATTGGTCCTGCACATTATGGCCCAGGGACCTATGCTCAAGGAACCAATGCCACAGGAGGTATAGGTGAAAAAGGAAAGCAGCTTTTAGATAAGATGGATGACTTAGGTATCATTATGGATGCAACACATCTTTGTGATGATAGTTTTTGGGAAGCCATGGATCATTTTCAAGGAGCCGTATGGGCCAGTCACAGTTTATGCAGATCAATCGTTAATCATAATAGACAATTTAATGATGAACAATTGAAGTTATTGATTGAGAGAGGTGCGGTCATAGGAATGGCACTTGATGCTTGGATGATGATTCCAAATTGGGATAGATCAAAATCAACTCCTGAAAATACAGGGTTGAGTTTATCTCATTTAGTTAATCATATTGATCATATTTGTCAATTAGCAGGTAGTGCTAAAAATATTATGATCGGCACAGACTTGGACGGGGGTTTTGGAAAAGAACAAATGCCCCTAGAAATAGACACGATTGCCGATATGCAAAAACTTCCAATTTTATTGAAAGAGAGAAACTTCTCTGATGAAGATATAGAGGGAATTTGTTGGAAAAATGGAATTGACTTTTTAAAGAAAAACTTAAATTAATAATTAATATGGCTCAAATTAAAAGTATTAAAGCAATCGTATTTTTTTGTTTTGTATTAGTTCAATGTTCTTTTGCACAAACTAAGGTGGGTATTCTTGCAGGTGCCAACATCATTACGTGTGATTGCAGTGATGTATTCAATAGTATTGGAACGAATGCTAGTGCATTTGGAGGATTAACATTAGACATACCTGTGAAGAATAGATGGGATTTTAATATGGATTTATTATTATCTGAAAAAGGCTTTTCATTAGACCAATCTAATACTCAAAACTATAAAGAAAAAGGATTTTATTTTGATTTTATTCCTTCTGTAGATTTCAAGTTAATTTCAAAATTATACTTAACCGCAGGTGTTCAATTAAATTACAAATTTATTGACTTTAGATATGATGGTCGAGATTGGAACAAAATTCCTAAAGGCATTTCTTCTTTTAAAGATGTAGATTATGGAGCAGTATTAGGAGCTAAGCTTAAATTGAAAAAATTTGCTCTCACGGCACGATATCTTAAAGGTTTTAGTGACGTACTTGATGTAATTTTTACAGATCAAAATGGAATTCCAATTCCTGATTTACATTATAAAAATCAATCTATTCAAATTGGATTAGCTTATTATTTTAAGAGATAAACATTGAAATTTTAGCTTTTTTTGCCAAAATACTGAATATAAATTAATGCTAATCAATCGCTTGAAATGTCGTATTATTTTATAATTTTACTCCGCGAAGGAAACGTATCCCCATTTTTTATTTAAAATATTGATTAATAAACTGCGTAGCTGCATTGATCTGCGCTTATTTGTGATTGTGTTTTAAACTAGAATTATAAGTCTCAACCCTACTTATCATTCAACTTTACCAAACTATTTAGCTATCTAATTTTCATTTTATTCTGAATTGTATACAGGATACTGTGCTTAGATATGTGTACGCATTCGCATGTGCCAATTGAAAACTAGCACTAAAGAATAGACAATACTATGATTTTTTTTAAGAAAGCTATTACTCTTCTTTTCTTAATATGCTATTGTACATTATGTTTCTCCCAAGAACAGTATTCTCAGGTTGAAATAACAATAGCTGATCATGAGCAAATGCATGCTCTGGTTGAACAGGGCTTTGACCTAGATCATTGCCATTCAAACAATAATACAATTCGAATTTTTTGTACGCAGACGGAAATAGATATCCTAAAAGAGCAAAATATTCAATTTGAAATTACGATTGAAAATTTCCGAAAGCATTATAAAAGTCAAATTTGGGAACCTAACCCAGTTTTAAGAAATAACGGAGACCCTAATGTATCTAATCATTTCGGTTATGGTTCTATGGGTGGATTCTATACCCTTGCTGAAATTGAGGATAAGCTTGACTCAATGAATATGCTATATCCTAATATAGCATCTCAAAAATATTCTATTGGAACTAGTATTGAAGGTAGACAGATTTATGCTGTAAAGATTTCAGATAACCATGCAACTGATGAGGCAGAACCAGTTGCCTATTTTGATGCATTGCATCATGCTCGGGAGCCTGCAGCTATGGCAACAACGATCAACTTCATGTTTTGGTTATTAGAAAATTATGGTACAGACCCGCAGGTAACATATTTAGTGGATAACAGAGAACTCTATTTCGTCCCTTGCGTAAATCCTGATGGTTATGAATATAATAGACAGCAAGATCCTAACGGAGGAGGAATGTGGAGGAAAAACAGAAGGAATATTTCGAATTCTAGTTGCTTTGGTGTAGATCTAAATAGAAATTATAGTTTTGGATACGCTGCAAATGGCAGCTGTTCAAGTGGAAATGCATGCTCTGATACCTATAGAGGAACAGGATCTTTTTCCGAACCAGAATCTCAAGCGGTTAGAGATTTTTTAGCAGATATAAATCCTTCTACAGCCTTTAGTACACACTCTGTTGCTGGAAATTTTTTGATGCCTTATGGCTTCAATGCTACGCCACCAGAATTTGAAATATATTCGGAATGGGCCTCTGATTTTTTGGATGAAAACGACTACTCATATGGTACAACTTTTCAAATGCTGAATTATACCTCTTGTGGTACCACGAGAGATTTTATGTTGTCTGAAAATATTTATGGATGGACTCCTGAAATTGGAGGTACTAGTTTTTGGCCGGCTGCTTCTGAGATTTTTGGATTGGTGTCTGAAAATATCAGACCCATGTTTTATAATGCAATGATCGCTGGCGCTTATGTTGATGTTCAAAGTCACAAACAAATAGGCGATGCATTACCTAATGGAAGTTTTCAACTTGAGGTAGAAGTTAAGAATAAAGGCGTAGGAGCATCTGCTTCACAAGTCATCATTCAATTAGAAAGTGCCGATCCAGCGCTTCAATTTTCATCCCCACATGTAATCTCCAATTTAGCAGCTAGAGCTAAAGCGAATAATTCATCTGCTCCCTTTACTATTTCTATTGATCATACATTTAGTTCAGATAATTTTGACCTTGATATTGTCGTCCTACAAGACGGAGTTGAAACAGATAGAGAGACCGTTAATTTTTTAACAGGTGTTAAAACAGATTTATTTTTTGATGATGCGGAGTCTGGAGCAGGAAATTGGAATGCCACGGGCAACAATATAGATTGGAGTACCATTGCTGATGATTCTTATAGTGGAAGTTTTTCATTTGGGGATTCAGATGGAGGTAACTCTGAAAACAATACGACGAATGTCTTTACCATGGCATCAACCGTCAATCTTCAGAATTCAACAAATCCTACCTTGGAGTTTATGACAAAATATTCTCTAGAAGAGAATGATGATATATGGTTGCAGATATCTACTAATGGAGGAAGTAATTGGACAACGCTTTGGCAAACTTCTTTAAATGAATCTTGGACACAAAAACAATTTGATTTAAGTCCGTACTCAAATTCTAGTAATGTAAAATTTAGGTTTTACATGATTACAGATAACTTCCGTCCTTCAGATGGATTTTATTTTGATGATTTTAGGGTAAGTCATTATGAAGCGCCCCCTTTAAATTCGATCGACTTAACAAGTTTTAATTCGAATTGTGGAATAAGCAATTTATCCGGTCTTGAAGATTTTTCAGGAGTATGTTATGATCATGATAATGAATTGATGTATGCCGTGCAGAATAATGGCTTCATCTTAGAATTGGACATGGATGGTAATATTCTTAAGACAGGAAGCTTAGCATCTATTTCGGCTGACGCAGAAGGCATTAGCTATATCGGAAATGGAAATTTCGCCATTACTGATGAGAGAGTGAGAAAGATTTATATCGCAACCGTTGATAACTCATCTAACAATTTGATAACAACGGTAATTGGAACCATTGAAACAAGTGGTGACCCAGGGCAAGGACAAAACAATGGATTTGAAGGAATCACCTATGACTTTGCAAATGATATTTTATACATAGGTAAGGAAGGTGACCAAGACAATAATAACAATGGAGCTGAACCCAGGGTAATAAAAATTGCTGATCCGATTTCTCAGATGGGTACAACCATAAATAACTTACAAGATGCGTTCACCCAGTTTCCTTCTTGTAATTTATTTGATATAGCTGGTTTGTCTATGACAAACACAGGAACCCTTTTGATACTAAGTCATCAATGCAAAACAATATTTGAAGTTGATCCATCCAATGGAAATGTTTTAAGCGAAAAGACACTCCAATTAACACAACCTGAAGGAATTGTTGCCATTAGTGATCAGGAACTCTGGGTTGTAGGAGAAGCAGATGAAATAGCTCAGTTCGTTGTTGTTGGAGCACCTTGTGAAGAAGATTGTTATACAGGCGCTACTTGGGATAATAATTGTAATTGTACGGGTGGGCAGTTCCTTGATGATGATAATGATGGTGTTTGTAATGCAGATGATCTATGCCCTGGAGGACCCGAACCAGGCACAGCTTGTGATGATGGCGACCCTTGCACAGTTAATGATGTCACTGATGCCAATTGTGATTGTATAGGAATACCAGCTTTAGACAGCGATTCAGATGGAGTATGTGACATAGAAGATAATTGCCCAGTAGAATCGAATGCTGATCAATCAGATATAGATGGAGATGGCATTGGAGATGTATGTGATCCTTGTGATAATAATTTAATTGGTAGTTCTTGTGATGATGGTGACGCATGTACTGAGAATGATGTTTATGACAATAATTGTAATTGTATAGGAATATTACTATCTGATTCAGATGCTGATGGAGTATGTGATACGGAAGATAATTGTCCTACTCAAGCAAATACTGATCAATCAGATATAGATGGAGATGGTATTGGCGATGTCTGTGATCCCTGTGATAATAATTTGGAAGGCACAGCTTGTGATGATGGAGATCCATGTACGGTAAATGATTTATATGATGCGAATTGTAATTGTCTTGGATTTGTATTAACAGATGCTGATTTGGATGCCATCTGTGATCAATTTGATAATTGCCCAAATGATGCAAATGCTGATCAATCCGATTTGGATGGAGATGGTATTGGAGATGTCTGTGATCCCTGTGATAATAATTTAATAGGCACAGCCTGTGATGATGGAAATCCATGTACCGAGAATGATGTCTATGATGCAAATTGCAATTGTGTTGGAACAGATATTGGTGATGCTGATTTAGATGGCATCTGCGATGATGTTGATAATTTTATAAATGATGCAAATGCCGACCAATCGGATTCAGATGGAGATGGCATCGGGGATGTCTGTGATCCTTGTGATAATAATTTAATAGGCACAAGCTGTGATGATGGTGATCCCTGCACCCAGAATGATGTATACGATATAAACTGTGATTGCATAGGTGTTCCTTTGCCAGATCTTGATTCTGATGGGATATGCGATCAAGAAGATAATTGTCCACAGGATTCAAATGCCAATCAATCGGATTCAGATGGAGATGGTATTGGCGATGTCTGTGATCCCTGTGATAATAATTTAATAGGCACAGCCTGTGATGATGGTGACTCCTGCACGGAGAATGATATGTATGATGCAAATTGTGATTGTGTAGGTACAGCCTTAGTGGACACAGATCAAGATGGGATATGCGATGTAGAAGATAATTGTCCTTTAGCTGCAAATGCAGACCAATCAGATGTAGATGGAGATGGCATTGGAGATGTGTGCGATCCTTGTGATAATAATTTAATAGGCACAGCTTGTGATGATGGTAACCCTTGCACTGATAATGATTTATATGATGCTGATTGTAATTGTGTGGGAAGCTATTCTGGGGACATAGATCAGGACGGAATATGTAATAATATTGATAATTGCCCAGTCAACGCAAATGCAGAACAATCAGATGTAGATGTAGATGGCATTGGAGATGTCTGTGATCCCTGTGATAATAATTTAATAGGTACACCATGCGATGATGCAGACCCATGTACCGAGAATGATGTTTTTGATACAAATTGTAATTGTGTAGGGACCGTAGTTCCTGATACAGATCAAGATGGTTTATGTGATGCTATCGACAACTGTCCTACGGTATCCAATGCAGACCAAACTGATAGTGATGGAGATGGGCTTGGTGATGCTTGTGATTTATGTGATAGCGACTTAGTAGGCACACCCTGTGATGATGCAGATCCATGTACAGAGAATGATGTCTATGATACAAATTGCGATTGTGTAGGAACAGCTTTACCTGATGGAGATCTCGATGGTGTATGTGATGTAGAAGATAATTGTCCCACAGAAGCCAATGCTGATCAATCCGATGTGGATGGAGATGGCATTGGAGATGTTTGTGATCCTTGCGATAATAATACAACAGGCAGTCCCTGTGATGATGGTGATCCTTGTACGGAAAACGATGTATATGATATAAACTGTGATTGTATAGGAACAGCCTTGCCTGACGGAGATCTCGATGGTGTATGTGACGTAGAAGATAACTGCCCAAATGATGCAAATGCTGATCAATCTGATTTGGATGGAGACGGCATTGGAGATGTGTGCGATCCTTGTGATAATAATTTAATTGGCACTTCTTGCGATGATGGCGATCCTTGTACTGAGAATGATGTCTACGATGCAAATTGTGATTGCTTGGGTACAGATGTTGGAGATGCTGATCAAGATGGCATCTGTGATGATCAAGATAACTGTATAAATGATTCAAATGCTGATCAGTCAGATATAGATGGAGATGGCATCGGAGATATTTGTGATCCATGTGATAATAATACTGAAGGAAGCCCATGTGATGATGGCGATCCCTGCACGATGAATGATGCCATTGACTTGAATTGCAACTGTGTAGGAATACCACTTCCAGATGTTGATCAAGATGGCATTTGTGATGATCAAGATAATTGTGTAAATGATTCAAACGCTGATCAGTCAGATATAGATGGCGATGGTATCGGGGATGTCTGTGATCCTTGTAATGATAATTTAGCAGGAACTAGTTGTGATGATGGAAATCCTTGTACGGAAAATGATCTATACGATAATAATTGTAATTGTATAGGAACACCTCTTACTGATTCAGATAATGATGGAGTTTGTGATCAAGAAGATAATTGTCCTGATATAGTGAATTCAAATCAAGCAGATGATGATAATGATTCGGTAGGAGATCTTTGTGATAATTGTCCATTTGATGCTAACGCGGATCAGTCAGATACAGATGGCGATGGAATAGGTGACGCCTGTGATCCATGCAACGATAATCTAGAAGGTACTATTTGTGACGACGGGAATCCTTGCACCATAAACGAAGTATATGATGAAAATTGTAACTGCATAGGAACACCTCTTACTGATTCAGATAATGATGGAGT
>CALGNN010000034.1 GCA_937961455.1 uncultured Saprospiraceae bacterium | reverse complement strand
GCCCACATGAACATCTGCAAAGAGATGGAAAGAATGTCGTCTACGATTTATTTCTAAACTTCGCTGACGTTGCACTAGGTACATCTGTAGAAGTGCCAACCTTAAATGGTAAAGTGAAAATCAAAGTGCCTGCAGGTACTCAAGCAGGGAAAATATTCAGATTAAAAGGTAAGGGATTGCCCTCAGTACAAGAGTACGGTGTAGGAGATCAATTAATCAATGTAAATGTCTGGACGCCTAAAAAATTAACTGAAGAGGAAAAAGAGTTGATGAAAAAAATACAAAGCTCTCCGAATTTCATTCCAAGTCCAGGAAAGTCTGAAAAAGGATTTTTTGAAAAAATGAAAGACTATTTCCAGTAATGCCTCGCTTATCTGGATTGTTTCTGGCAGCACTATTTATTTCCTTACTCGCTTGTGAGGAAGAGGGCATCTATTTCAAAGAGCACCTTACAATAAATGAAGCAGGTTGGGAATATGAAGATTTAAAAAATTTTAATTTTTCTATTGCTGATACCAGTTCGCATTTCGATTTAGTCTTAGATCTTACGCATGGTACAGACTATGCTTTTGAAAATACCTATGTGATTGTCCATACAAGTTTTCCATCTGGAAAAACCATATCCGATAAGATCTCATTAGAGTTGGCCACAGGCACCGGTGCTTGGTTAGGAAAATGTTCAAGCAAAGAATGCACGATTAGCTTATTATTACAAGAGCGTGTTAAATTTCCCGAACTTGGAGAATATCAAATTGCCTTTGAGCAATTTAATAGGACTGAAAGTATTAAGGCTTTGAAAAACCTATCTTTTAAGATCTACAAATCCAGTATTTGAAAAAATAGATTCTTTCATTGTAAATATCTATTTATTTTTCATAAATTTAATTAGAAACCAAGATTTTTAATTAAAACTATATAACATGAAAACTTTAAAGTTTCTATTCCTCTATTCCTCTATTCCTCTATTCCTCTTAATATTTTCATCTTGTGAAAAGGATCTAATTCATAAAAAATCACAAGATAAATTATTGGTCGAAAGCATCGAGATCAAAGAGGGAATGTATTATTTCAAGGATAAAGATGAGTTTATAAAAGTAAAGCAAGATTTGTATCTAAAATATGATAGATACAAAGAATATTTTGAACAAAATAGCCCAATTGATAACCCCCAATATTCTTTTGATCAAGCAATGCTTGAAATAGACCTAGACCATATGACAGAGGAGGATTTTTCTTTATTTAGAAAAAAATGGAAAAATAAAATTAGTTTTGAAAACAATTCTGTTGCAGAAAAATTTGACTTTTCTTATAAGAATTATTTGTGCCGTTATGATGGCGTAGTAAATATAGGAGGTATTTATTATAAATATTTGCCAGAATATAAAATGTTCTCTAAATCAAATGATCTACAAAATTTAATTATGTCTGAACCTAGCAATTTAGATGATAACATAGTTACTATTTCTCTGATATCTAAAGAGCTAGATTTTGAAAAAGTTTACAAAGATAAAGACGTAGTTCCTTGTGCAGAAAGTTGGGATGGAAAAAGAAGAATTGAAACAGTTACGAAAGTTGATTTAGATAACGATGGTGGCGGTTTTGCTTGCATGACTCGAATGGGGGCAGCAGGTGTTATAGAAATAATGAATCTAGAATGGACAACTAGATACCAACGTAAAAAATTCGGAGTCTGGTGGAATAGACAAGCAGATATTATTAGCCATACGGGAGATTGGGATATGTTCATTGGTCCAGCTCCAGCTCCTGGATCAGGATTTGTCGCTGGCATACATATCTCCAGCTCTGATACCAATGTTTCTTCTTTGAAAACTGGATTATCTGATTCATATTGTGCCGTATCAGGTTTATGTAATTCTACAATAAATAGCACTCACGAAGCTAAACATGCAGATGATGGATATGATGATGATTGTTCTATTGTATACTCTCTTCCTACAATCCTTGTTTGTATACCTTAAAATTTATAGTAAGTGCTGTGGCGACATAGCACTTGCCATTTTAATTCTCAAAATGAATATTCTAAAGATTTTTACATTACTTATAGTAATTCTATCAGTATCCTGCAATATTGAATTCACCAAAGATTTTGAAATTGCTTCAGCAGATCATGAGAATAAATTAGTTATAAACTCACATTTTATAAAAGGGGATTCCATTATAGAAGTTTATTTAAAAAGTTCAAAAGCTGTTGCTCAGCAAGCCATTCAACCAGAACTAATAAATCCATATGTAATTATAGAATTTGCAGATGGAATAGAAAGACAACTAATTTATAATGATAGTACTGAATTGTATGAATTGTCATTAGAAAATGTGCAGATAACAGCAGGAGATCAAATAAAACTCGAAGCTGGGGCTGAGAATTTTGATGTTGTCTTTTCTTCTCAAATCGTTCCTCAAGAAGTCAATCTATTGTCTGCTGAACTTGAAGCAAATGCTTACTATGATATTATTTTAGATCCATGGGATAAATTGACTATTGAATTAAATGAGGATAATGAAAATGATAATTTTTATGCAATCTCCTTAAGTCACTTGGGTTTTCGATTTGCTCGGGATTCAATAGCTTCAGAATGGAAATCAAGAATTTTTCCTGTTCTTGGTAACATGTATAGGGGAGGATTTGATCGACATGTAGTTTTCAGCGACAGCGATTTTAATGGATTAGAAATTGAAATACCTTTTAGAACAATATTTCCAAAAGATAGCGAAGGTCAATTGAAGTCCATAAGATCTGAAGTAATCTTGGAAAGTATTACGGAAGAAAGATATTTATATCTTAAATCACTTGCATTTGTATGGCAAGCTGAAGACAACCCTTTTGTTGACAATTTTGATCTCAGTCAAAATATTGAAAATGGTTATGGATATTTTACCATTAGTAATGTGGATCGAATAGAACTAAATTAAATTTTGAAGTCATATATAATTATAATTTTTTCAAGCTTATTTGGAGCCTCACTTTTGGGACAAGTAAAGTATACAATTAGTGGCTATGTAATGGAAGAGGGCTCTCAAGAGAAACTCGCCGATGTGACAATCTTTGATCAATTGTCAAAGAATGGGACTTATACCAATGAACACGGATTTTTTAGTCTAAGTTTGGATCAAGATTCTATAAATTTATTTGTTTCTTCAATTGGATATCAAGATTATTATTTCGAAATCAATTTAAAAAGGGATACAAGTATAACTGTATATCTAAAATTCTCGACTGAATTAGAAACCATTGAAGTAAAAGAATCTAGAGAAGTACCTCTTGTAAATCAGACACAAAGTGGGAAAATTTCTATAGCATTAGATCAGGTAAAATCTGCCCCTGCCTTACTAGGTGAAGTAGATATTTTAAAAGTAGTACAGCTTTTACCTGGAGTACAAGCTGGATTGGAAGGATTGAATGGATTTCATGTAAGGGGTGGATCCAATGACCAAAATTTAATTTTATTAGATGGTATACCCATTTATAACAGCTCCCATTTATTAGGATTGTTTTCTACCTTCAACGCAGATGTAGTGAAATACATGAGTCTTTATAAATCTGGTTTTCCCGCAAGATATGGAGGACGTATTTCTTCAATTTTAGATGTTCGTCTGAAAGATGGAAACATGGAAAACTACCATGGGAAGATAAGTTTAGCTCTGCTTTCGAGTAAGCTCCATTTAGAAGGACCTATTAAAAAAGAAAAGAGTTCATTTCTTGTTTCAATAAGACGTTCTTACTATGATATATTTGCCAACACCTACTTAAAAATAGTTGAAGATGAAGTGCAAAAAATTAATTTTAATTTTTACGACATCAATGCAAAGTATCAACAAATGATTAACGATAAAAATAGAATTTTTGGGAGCATCTATGTGGGTAATGATATTTTTGGTTTTGCAATCCAACAACCGGATTCAGAAATATTTACAGCCATAAAGTGGAACAATAAGATTGCAAGCATTAGATGGAATAAAGAAATAAGTGCAAAATTTTTCTCAAATATATCAGCTAATTTTAGTGATTATAATTTTGAAAATAATATTAGTTCTACTTCTTTAGATACAACCGAGACCTCAACATTTGCAACAAATTATCAATCAAGAATTCAAGAATTATCTGCAAAAATGCATTTTGACTTTGTTCCAAATCCAAATCACTATATCAAGTTTGGAGCTAACTTGACGAGATATAGTTTTAAACCTGGGACCATATCGATTATTAATGATAAAACATCAAGTAAAATTGATACTACTCTTGGTGCTTCTCAAGAGATTTCGCCAGAGTTAAGCCTATATATAGAAGATGAGTTAAGTGTTGGAAAATTAAAGGCACATATAGGCTTACATTATTCAGCTTTTTTTACAGGAAAAACGTATTCATTATTACAACCTAGAGTTTCTTTAAATTACAAATTAATGGATCGCATTTCTGCGAAGCTTTCACTATCCAGAATGCAACAATATGTAAGTCTTTTGTCAAATGAGACTATCAGCTTACCCTCAGACATTTGGATTCCTTCAACACAAAAATTGGATCCATTAAACTCTTGGCAATATACTTTAGGCCTTGCTACATCCTTTAAAGGTATAGATTTTAGTATAGATGTATTCTATAAGAAAATGAATAATGTCAATTCCTATAAAGATGGTTCGAGCCTATTTATTGACATTCAAATTCCCTGGGAAGATAAAATCACACAAGGAGAAGGAGAATCATATGGAATTGAATTCTTCATGCAAAAGAAAATAGGAAATTCTACAGGTTGGTTTGGATATACACTGTCACGCAACTGGAGGCGGTTCGATGAAATCAACAAAGGAATCAAATATCCCTATAAATATGACAGACGAAATAGCATTCAAGCTGTTTGGAGCCATCAATTTAGTAAAAAGTTTTCTACCTCAGCTACCTGGGTTTATGGAACAGGAAATGCCGTAACACTTCCTAATTATATCATAGAAGTCTCCAATGGCAGAGATATTTTTATTGCAGACTCAAGAAATAATTATAGAATGTCTCCATATCATAGACTAGACATCGGCTGCGAGTTTAAAAAACAGAAAAAAAGATCCGTAAGAATATGGTCTTTGAGTGTATATAATGCATACTTTAGAATCAATCCTTATTTTATTGAAATAGTTAATTGGAATAATGGTTATCGAATAAGAGAAACAGGAATCCTACCTATAATCCCCAATGCTTCTCTTTCTTACGAATTTTAATAATTTCTTTCTATTTTATTTTTAGTTTCAAGAGTAATTTGATTTTTGACAAGAAAAGTTCTTATATATTTCTTTTTTTTATTAAAATACCTAGAAATAATTTCATGCAATTATCAATATTTGCAAAATGAACATACAAGAATTAATTTTTGAAAGTGTATTAGAGAAATTTGAAAAGCGTTCTCATGCAGTAGAATATCTCGGAAAAATTTTAGATGCTGGAAAAGATTCTGTCTACAGAAGACTACGAGGAGATACCTTACTTACTCCAGATGAAATAGCAATCATCTCAGAGAAAGTTGGAATTTCTCTTGATCAAATAATATTTCAAAATAGCAGCAAGGTGGTGTTCTCTGCGCCCACCTTAGAAAGAAGCATAAAAAATAATACACAGTTTCTTGAAGGAATACGAATGAGTATGGAAAGTGCTACAAAGATTCCTGAAAATGTATTGTATTATGCAAGCTCAGATATTCCCATTTTTCAGTCTTGCTACATACCCGAATTGATTTCTTTTAAGTTGTTTGTTTGGGGTAGGACCGTTTGGGATCTTGATCATTTAAAGGATGTAAAATATTCACATGATCTATTGAGTCAACCTGACAAGGAATTGGTTGAAGAGATCAGTTACTATTATAATTCAGTACCAAGCGTAGAGCTTTGGGATTTAAATTTATTAGATAATACATTAAATCAGATTGAGTATTATGTCAACAGCGCAGATTTCGCTTATACGAAAGAAGCTTTTCATTTGCTAGATCGATTGGTAGAATTAGTTGCCCATATGAAGAATATGGCAAGGAATGGGTCTAAAATTAAATACGGACTTGACCCAGTAGATTCCAATGTTAGTTTTGGATTGTATCACAATGAATTGGTTCATTCTACGAATACCATTTTATCAGTTGCTCCAGCAGCCATGTCTCTTTATGCCGGAATCGGAAATCCTAATTTTATTATTTCCAACGATCAGAAAATGGCTGAATTTAAATTAGCCTGGTTTAAAAAATTGATCAGCAAATCGAGTCCATTAAGTACTACTTCTGAGAAGGATAGAAATAGATATTTTAATAAATTACTGAGGAAAATTGAATTGGTTAAAAAAAGAATCGAGGTGATCTCTGGAGAGTTAATTTAAATATTAATAACATGAAACTACTATTCAAATCTTATTTTATTACTATTTCTTTTTTGCTGTTTTTTTCAAATAGTCTACATAGTCAATTTTATTATGATTCTATTGCCAACATGGTGGGAGACTCTATGGAGCAATATTTTTATCAGCAAGACCTAAGTTACTTTGAGAAAGTATTTAATAATGAAGCCTTTGTAAGTTATATTAAGCAGGACTCTGTAAATGAATTAACTGCGTCATTTAATAATAGTTTTTTTGAAAAAATAGATGTAACACAATCACTTGGGGATCAAATTTTAAATGTAGTTGAAGCAGGAGATTATTATTCTTTTATAAGGTATACTTATGATATAGATTTTAATTATTATTTATTATTTAGGCTGTTTAGTGAAGAAGGTATTAATTATCATGAATTTGTTTTAAGTTTTAATCAAGATACAGATGAGTATTTTATTACTGATGTATTTATTTATTTGTCTGGTGAGTATTATAGTACGACTGTGAATCGATTCTATGAACCTACCTATAAAGATATGGCTGAGGGAAAAGTATTTGGTCCAGGGATTCGACAGACTATGGCGATCCAACAAATAGAAAGTTTAAAGGCAGAAGGAAACTATAAAAAGGCGCAGAAAATATACGAGAAGAAAATTAGCGATGATTATAAAAAAGGTGCTTTTGGTTTATTTAATTATATCGACTTATATGGTTTCGAAGATTTAAATAAATACGAAAAATATTTAACTGAAATAAAAGAGGATCAAAAAAGTTTATCGAGTTTTTATTTAATGAGTATTGATAAACACGTTATGGCGGAGAGTTATCAAGAAGCCTTAGATGCCATTGATAGTTTATATCAATATACCTATGATGATTTATTAGAATTGCTTAAAGGTCATATTCATTATACTACAGAAAACTTTGATGAAGCTACTAAGTCTTATGCCTCAATCACTGAAACCTATCCCTATTTTGAAGATGGCTATATCAACTTGTTTGCATTATATGATGAGTTAGGAAAAGAAGAAGAATGTCTTGAACTCTTACACACCTTTGAAGACAATATTGATTTGGATTATGATGCTGTCGAAGAATTAATTCCGTCCTATTTGCCAAATATATCAAAAAGCGAAGCTTATAAAAATTGGTTAATCGAAGCTAGAAAAAGAGACCAAGAAAAAGCCCAAGATGAAAACTGAAAGTTTTAAGATGCGTATTTTCTAAAACTTAGCAACTATTATTTGAGCATAAAATCAAATAGGGAATTCAGGACAGACTGAAATTCACTTAGCAATAAGGCTGTAAATTTTTATCTAGTCAAGAACATAGAACGCTTGCTATCCAAGTCTCTAAAGAATGGATCATCAAGGTCTTTAATGTAAATTATTTTCTCTCCTGTTGATTTCATTTCAGGTCCTAGATTCTTATCAACATTAGGGAATTTTTCAAATGAGAATACAGGAACTTTGATAGCGTAACCATTTAGGTTTTTCTCAATATTGAAATCTTTCAACTTATTCACACCCAACATCACCTTAGTGGCATAATTTAGATAAGGCACATTATAGGCTTTTGCAATAAAAGGGGTCGTTCTACTCGCTCGAGGGTTTGCCTCTATTACAAATACTTCGTCATCCTTGATCGCAAACTGCATATTAATTAATCCTCGGATTTTTAAAGCATGCGCAAGTTTTTCTGTGTACTCCACCATTGTAGCCACAGCCTTTTCAGAAAGGCTATAAGTAGGTAAAACGGCTGAGCTATCTCCAGAATGAATTCCCGCAGGCTCAATGTGTTCCATAATACCCATTACATGAAGTTCTTCTCCATCATATATTGCATCGACCTCAGCTTCTTTGGTACGCTCCAAAAATTGATCAATCAAAACCTTATTATCTGGCATGTGCTTGAAAATATTTAACACAGCTCTTTCTAACTCATCATCGTTGATAACGATCCTCATTCTTTGCCCTCCAAGGACATAAGAAGGTCTAACTAATACTGGGTAGCTCACCTCATTTGCAATATCCAAGGCCTCATCTGCAGTGTTGGCTACCCCATATCTTGGGTAAGGAACATCTAAATCTTTAAGTAAGTCTGAGAAGGAACCTCTATCCTCAGCAAGGTCCATTGAGCTAAAGCTGGTCCCAATAATCTTAATTCCGTTTTGCGCAAATTTTTCAGCCAACTTTAAAGCTGTCTGCCCACCAAGCTGAACAATGACGCCTTCTGGTTTTTCAAGATCAATGATGTCTTTAATATGTTCCCAATAAATGGGCTCAAAATATAATTTATCTGCAATGTCAAAATCTGTAGATACAGTTTCTGGATTGCAATTGATCATGATGGCCTCATATCCCGCTTCCTTGATGGCCATGATACCATGCACACAGCAATAGTCAAACTCAATACCCTGGCCAATTCGATTTGGACCTGATCCCAAAACAATAATTTTTTTCTTGTCACTTGGGATGCTTTCATTTTCACTATCGAAGGTCGAGTAGAAATAGGGAGTTTGTGCTTGGAATTCTCCAGCACAAGTATCCACCATTTTGTAGGTTCTATTGATACCTAATTTTTTTCTTTGGACTGTTACTTCTTCTTCATCCAATCTCAAGGTCCATGCAATTTGAGCATCAGAGTATCCACATACTTTCAATTGTCTAAAGAAATCTTCAGGAATATCTTCCGCAACATTATAACGTTGCAGTTCTTGCTCCATCTTCACCAGGGTCTTTATTTGCTTGATATACCAAGGGTCAATTTTGGTAAGCTTTTGCACGGTCTTCTCAGGAACGCCTAATCGTAAAGCATCTTTCAATCTATAGACTCTATCATCAGAGACCTTTTCTAGTCTTTCAAGAATATCACTTGTTCTGATCCATTCTTTTTTGTCCGCTCCTAAACCATGACGATTATTTTCTTGTGATTGACATGCCTTTTGTAATGCCTCAAGAAAGTTTCTTCCAATAGCCATCACCTCACCAACAGATTTCATCTGAAGTCCTAATGTTACATCACTACCAATGAATTTTTCAAAATTCCATCTTGGCATCTTGACAATTACATAGTCAAGAGTAGGTTCAAAATATGCGGAAGTATTTCCGGTAATTTGATTTTTTAATTCATGAAGGTGATATCCAAGAGCGAGTTTAGCAGCAATCTTTGCAATAGGATATCCTGTAGCTTTACTAGCTAGCGCAGATGATCTTGATACTCTTGGATTGATTTCAATCACTATGAGTTTTTCTGTTTCAGGATCAAGGGCAAACTGAACATTACATCCACCCGCAAATTCTCCTAAAGAACGCATCATTAGGATTGCCTGATTTCTCATTCGTTGAAATGCAGTATCAGACAAGGTCATAGCTGGCGCTACAGTTATACTATCACCTGTATGAATCCCCATAGGATCCATGTTTTCAACGGTACATATTATAACTACGTCATCATTACTATCTCTTAAAAGTTCTAATTCATATTCCTTCCATCCCAATACAGCTTTATCAATTAGCACTTCATGTGTAGGGGACGCTTCTAATCCTCTTCTTAGAAGATCATCAAATTCACTTTCATTAAATACAAAAGATCCTCCTGTACCACCAAGGGTGTAGGAAGGTCTAATGACTAATGGGAATCCAATTTTTTGGGAAGCATCTTTTCCTTCAAGAAAAGAGTTGGCAATCATAGAGGGTGCAACTTCTAATCCTAAGTCAATGACATGTTGTCTAAATGCTTCTCTATTTTCAGTTAATTCAATGGCATCTAGATCAACACCAATCAACTTGGTATTATATTTTTCCCAAACCCCATGCTTTCCTGCTTCAATGGCAAGATTTAATGCAGTTTGACCTCCCATGGTTGGAAGTACAGCATCTATTTGTCGCTCTTCTAATATCTGAATGATACTCTCAACAGTCAAGGGTAATAAATAGATGTGATCTGCAGTGACTGGATCAGTCATGATCGTTGCAGGATTGGAATTTATTAGGCTTACTTCAATTCCTTCTTCTCTTAGTGATCTTGAGGCTTGTGAACCTGAATAATCAAATTCGCAGGCTTGCCCAATAATAATAGGACCACTACCAATAATTAAAACAGATTTGATGGATTTATCTCTAGGCATGTTCCTTTTTTCTGAACCGCGACAAAGATATAATTTGTGACTATATTCCCTTTAGATTCATATATGTTTTTTTTCTATATCTCATCATTTTTTAGCGGATTCGAATAGATTCAATTGATTTTTTATTTATTGCGTACAAATAATCAATTTTAGCTTAGAAATAAAGTAGATATGGCAAAAGTATTGGTAACTGATGATGTCCATGAGATGATGATAGCAAACCTGAAGCGTAATGAATATGAGGTAGACTATCGCCCAGGCATAAGCTTGAAAGAGGTTCATAATATAATCCATGAATACACAGGCATGATCATCAATAGCAAGATTATAGCCCATGAGGATTTATTATCTAAAGCAAAAAAGTTAAAATTTATTGGAAGATTAGGTTCTGGTCTAGAGATTATAGATCTACATTATGCCAAAGCAAAAGGGATAAACGTACATAGCGCTCCTGAAGGGAATAGAAATGCGGTGGCAGAACATGCTCTGGGAATGTTGCTTACTATAGCCAATAATCTAGTCAAAGGAAATAAAGAAGTCAAGTCCTTCCACTGGGACCGAGAAGGGAACAGAGGCTTTGAATTAGAGGGAAAAAGAGTCGGAATCATTGGATTTGGGCATACTGGTTCGAGTTTTGCAAAAAAACTGACAGGATTTAATCTAGAAGTTCTTGCTTATGACAAGTATAAAAGCAATTTTGCGAGTGATTTATCATTCGTAAAAGAATGTACTTTGGAACAAGTACTAGAAGAATGTGAAATCATTTCACTACATCTACCTCTTACTAGCGAAACAAGGTATTTTGTAAATGAAGATTTTATGCGAAGATGGAAACATCCGCTGGTATTAATAAATACCTCTAGAGGTAATGTTATTAATACTAAGGTGTTGATCCAAGCATTGGACACGGGTAAGCTTCAAGGAGCTGCATTGGATGTTTTTGAGAATGAAAAACCCAATAAATACAGTGATGATGAGGCTAAAATGTATCAGAAGTTATTTGATTTTCCCAATGTTTTGGTAAGTCCACATGTTGCGGGATGGACTGTTGAGTCCAAAAGAAAAATTGCGGAAACACTAATTGAGAAAATCTTTGGTGTTGTGTGAAATGTCTGTTGTATTACGGGAAGAAAATTTGTTTTTTTATTAAGGTATTAAATTCGTAAAATTGTGCTTCTCAAAAAGGAACTTTTATTAAATAATAACAATAAATCCAAATATATGGTCAGGAAAGCGCTTCTTAGTCTTTTTCTTGTTGTTGCTACTACAGCAATGTTGCTTTCGCAAACTTCTCTTGAAGGTAATGTATCAGATGAAGAAACAGGGGAACCAATTCTTTTTGGTAATGTGGCACTATACAAAAGTGGAGCCTTAATTACTGGAATAGAAACAGACTTCGATGGAAATTATAGTTTTTCAAACATTGATCCGGGAACCTATGATGTTGAAGTTTCATACATTGGTTATGCAACTACGAGGACAACAGATGTTGTAGTCTTTGCAGGAAAAGCGAATAGACTCGATTTCAAATTAGGTAGTGGGGTAATGCTCGAAGAAATCGTTGTGAAAGAATATAAAGTACCACTGATTGAACAAGATAATACGAGTTCAGGAGGTGTAGTAACCGCAGAAAAGATTAGAACACTTGCCTCCAAAGATATCCAAGCACTCGCTGCAACTACAGCTGGACTTTCATCGAATGATGGAGGAGCTATTGCTATGAGAGGATCTAGGACCAATGCCACAGATTATTACATTGATGGTATCAGAGTAACTGGAAGCTTAGTTCCGGAATCTGAAATTGAGCAAATGGAAGTAATTACAGGAGGAATTGGTGCTCAATACGGTGATGTGACGGGTGGTATTATTTCTATTACCACAAAGGGGCCATCTAATAAATTAGGAGGAAGTTTTGAGCTTGAAACATCTCAATTTCTTGACGCATATGGGTACAATCTGGCTAACCTTAGTTTGTCAGGGCCTATCCTTAGGAAAAAAGATAATCCTGAAGTCTCTATCATTGGATACAGACTTTCAGCAAGATATAGATATCAATTAGATGATAATCCAAGACAGTTTGGTTCCTACAGAGCTACAGAAGAAACCATCAACAGATTGGAAGAAAATCCATTGGTTCAATTTCTTGGAACTCCTGTAACAGCTGGAGACTTTTTGACGGAAGATGATGTAGAATTAATGGAAACGCGTCCAAATGATGATGCGCGTAGAATGGATTTTAATGCAAAAATTGATGCGAGATTGACAAACAATATCGATGTTTCGCTTTCTGGTTCTTACATTGATAATAAAAACCGTTTTACACCAAGCAATACGAATAACTTTACGGGATCTGATCCATGGTACTTACTTAATTGGACGAATAATCCATATGATATTAATAATACCTATAGAGGGAATTTTAGAATTAGACATAAGTTAGGAAATACTTATAGTGGTGATCCTTCTGAATTAACCGAAGAGGATAAACTTAAAAGAAACTCAGTAATTAGAAATGCTAGTTATACGCTTCAGTTTGGATATCAAAAATCATTTGGTGGTCAAGAAGATATCAGACATGAAGATAATTTATTCGCTTATGGACATGTAGGAAACTTTGATATCAGATGGAGTCCAGTTGAAATCCAGCAAAGTATGGCCGGAGATTGTGTGATGCCATTTGCTGAAGGCATCCCAATGGATAATCCAATATATAACGAAGATATTTGTGTAGGAATGGGGGGATATAATTCCCAATTGTTTGGTTATACACCAGGACCTCATAATCCTGCATTATCAAATTACAATCAAAATTTAGTTGGAGATGAATCACTCTTAACGAACTACAATACTTTTAATGGATTTAGAAATAGTACATTTTCATCTGTTTGGGGCAACTTGCACAACAATGTAGGATCTGTGTATAACAGGTTCTTAAAAGATGAAGAAGATCGATACAACTTTAATATTTCTAGTTCATTTGATTTATTTCCAGGAGGGTCAGATAAAGGAAGGCACAATATCCAATTTGGATTTAATTATGAACAAAGAATTCTAAGATCTTATCAAGTAAGACCTGTTGGGCTCTGGGAGTTGGCTAGATTGAGTGCAAATACGCATATTTTAGGAGTTGACTTTAGTGATCCAATTGGTACATTCGAAGGTACTACAGGTTTGATGGATGGCTTTAACGCAACTAGACAGCAATTCAGTGATATTTTTGGATTAGGTCTTCAAGATTTATCTAATACTTTTACACTTTACAACACAGCGCTCAACGAAGATGAAGAAGCACTTGTAGATGCAAGTTTTTATAAGAACATTAGACAAATTACGGGTCAAAGTCTACATGAATATGTAAATGTGGATGGTATCGATCCAAGTCTTCTAGACTTAAGTTTATTTTCTGCAAAGGAATTAAATGATCAATTTTTATTAGGTTATTACGGTTACGATTACCTCGGTAATAAACTAGATAATACGGTAACATTTGATGATTTCTTCTCAGGTGTAAATCCTGATGGAAGTAGATCGTTTGACATTGCTCCTTTTAGTCCTATTTATTGGGCTTCTTTTATTCAAGATAAATTTACCTACAAGGATATCATATTCAGATTAGGTCTAAGAGTGGATTATTATGATGCAAATACACAGGTATTGCAGGATCCATATTCATTATATAAAGTTATTACGGCTGATGATTTTTACAATTTATCTGATGTCGATCCATCTTCAAGACCTTCTGGCGTTGAGGATGACTACAAAGTATATGTAACAGACCCTGGATCAACAATTGTGACAGCGTATAGAGACGGTGATCAATGGTATAATGCAGAAGGTACAGCAGTGAATAGTGGAATCGTACTTTTTGGACAAGATGGAATTGTTAATCCATATTTGGTTGATCCAGATGCAGATATCAAAGAAAAAGGGTTTGACCTAGGAAACAGTTTTGAGGATTATACTCCTCAATTAAATTTCATGCCTCGATTGGCTTTTTCATTCCCTATTTCGGATGAAGCGAATTTTTTCGCGCATTATGATGTATTAGTTCAAAGACCTTCTTCTAATTCATTAGTTACTGCAAGGACTTATTATTATTATAGCGAGTTATCAAGTTATAATAATTCCAATTTAAGACCAGAAAGAACCATTGATTATGAAGTTGGGTTTCAGCAACGATTGACTCAATCATCTGCATTAAAAATCTCTGCATATTATAAGGAGTTGCGTGATATGATTCAACAGCGAACTTACTTCAATACAGCAGGTTCACAGTCATCAACTTATCAGACATATGGTAATCAAGATTTTGGAACAGTAAAAGGATTTTCTTTTACCTATGATTTACGTAGAACAAAAAATCTAGAATTTACAGCAAACTATACTTTACAATTTGCTGATGGAACGGGGTCAGATCCAAACACATTAGATGGTCTATCTGATTTATTTGGAAATGTAAGAGTTCTTGGACCTCTTGATTTTGACGAGAGACACAGAATGAATGCGATTATCGATTATAGATTTACTTCAGGAAAGTTATACAATGGTCCGAGAATAGGAGGTGTAGACATATTAGCAAATGCTGGAATGAACTTGAATATTAATGCTGTTTCAGGAAGACCTTATACTCCTAATATTATTGCTACTTCCTTTGGAGGTAATCAAATTGATGGAGGTATTAATGGTGCAAGACTCCCTTGGAACTATAATGTAGATCTTAGAGCAGATAAAAATTTCAAAATAACAAAAGGTGACAAGCCACTATTTTTAAATGTTTATTTCAGAGTTCAGAATCTCTTGAATACTAAAAACATTTTTAATGTATACAGTGCAACTGGGTCACCTGATAATGATGGTTATTTGACTTCTCCAAGAGGATTGGATGAGATTGAGCAAATTGAATTAAGTCCTTTTGAATTAGATCTATTCCTTAGTTCTTATCAATGGAGATTATTAAATGGAGGTTTTTATAGCCTACCAAGAAGAATGTATTTAGGAGCAATAATCGAATTTTAAAAAAAAGAAAAAAAGCGTACCATGCGTAACAAAATAACTTTTTTGATTTTATTATGTATTTGTGTTTTTAGCAGTTCGGCTAAAGCGCACATTAATCCTGAAATACACGGGATTAAGAATAATACAAATCAAGACATCGCATTAGAAAACAGGAATGATTGTAATCCTGCAACTTCTAATATTGATCAAAATATCAATAACGTCAGAGCAAGATTGCTTGGTGGTGGTGATGTTTGGTGGGATTTAAGCGATGCGAAGTACATCGTACCGAATGTTGAATTAGGAGAAATTGAAGTTTCTTCAATTTTTGCTGGTGCTGTATGGCTTGGAGGATTTGATGAGGCTGGTGGATTGAAATTAGCTGGGCAAATGTACCGAAACTCAACAAGTAATGACTTTTGGCCCGGCCCACTTACTAGTGAAGGTACTACTGAAGCAGAAGTGTGCAGTGACTGGGACGTATTTTTCAAAGTATTGGGTAGCGATATCAGAGCACACATAGCGGATTATGAAAGATCCAAGAAAGATCCAAGTTTTAGCTATTCAAATGAAGATATACCTGTTTCTATAAGATCTTGGCCAGCAAAAGGAAATCCAGATTTTTTCGATTTGAATGACTTTGAATTACCTTTTGATACGCAAGGTTTAGGACCATTTTATGATCACCCTGACAGTGATCCAGGTGTATATGATCCAATAAATGGTGACTATCCAATCATTGAAGTAAGAGGTTGTAATGATCCTCAGTTTGCGGATGAAATGATTTATTGGATATACAATGATGCAGGTAATGTGCATACACAAACACAGGGTGAACCTATTAGAATGGAAGTTCAGGTTCAAGCCTTTGCTTATGCGACCAATGATGAAATAAATGATATGACCTTCCAGAGGTATAAGCTTATCAATCGTGCGATTTCATCATTAGATTCTGCATTTTTTGCCGTTTGGGTAGATGCAGATTTAGGTTGTTTCACAGATGATTACATCGGTTGTGATACTTCTAGATCATTGATGTATATCTATAATGAAGATGCATTAGATGGAGAAGACGGAACCACAGATTGTGGAGCTGTAGCCACTTATCAAGATGACGTACCTGCTTTGGGTGTCGATTATTTTAGAGGGCCTTTAGGACCAAAAATTATTGGTGAAAATGGTGCATTAATTAACCCTCCTAGAGGAGTTGTAGCTGATACCATTGTGGAGTTAGGAATGTCTTCTTTTACCTATTTTAATAATGCAACGGTAGGAGAATGGCCAGATG
Source organism: uncultured Saprospiraceae bacterium (assembly GCA_937961455.1). Lineage (GTDB taxonomy): Bacteria > Bacteroidota > Bacteroidia > Chitinophagales > Saprospiraceae > CALGNN01. Next base: position 893 of record CALGNN010000034.1, on the reverse strand, counting down.
CAACGACAGATCCTGAATTAGCTCCTCAATTTTATAATTACATGTCAGGTTCATGGAGAGATGGAACCCGATTCACTTATGGTGGAATGGGTTATAACTTAGGTAGCACTGATTATATTAATTATGCTTTTCCTGATGAGCCAAAAGAAATTGGAACTGATTTTTGGTCCATGTGTACTGCAGGCTTAGGTAATGGAGATAGAAGAACGGTACAAGCTTCTGGTCCTTTTAGATTGGATCCAGGTGCTGTTAATGAATTGATTGTAGGAGTGGTTTGGGTACCAAGTATCTCTTATCCATGTCCTGCACTAAATAAACTGTTTTCTGCAGATGCCCTGGCTCAAGGATTGTTCGATAATTGCTTTGAACTTACAGACGGACCTACTGCTCCGGACATCGATGTTATTGAATTAGACAGAGAGATCATCATTGTTTTAACCAACGATACTTTGGATCCTGAAAACAATAATATTTTTGAAACATATGAAGAAAAAGATCTTCAATTCACAGGGACCGAAGAGCAGGATGATACCTACAATTTTGAAGGCTATCAAATCTATCAATTGTCAAGTCCTAATGTTTCTGATTTAAATGATATTGAAAATTCTAGGCTTGTTGCAAAAGTTGATGTAAATAACGGTGTTACTGCCTTATACAATTGGGAAACTGAAGAGGATGTGCCAGACTATTCTGAACCCATCTGGGTGCCAACCTTAGTCGCTGATGGTGATGATGGTGGTATAAAACATTCTTTCCAGATCAAAGAAGATTTATTTGCTTCTTCTGATAGAAGACTTATTAATCATAAGACCTATTATTATACCGTTGTCGCATATGCTTCGAATACCTATGAGGATTTTGATCCAGTAGAAAATACTGGGCAAAGGACTCCA